>NZ_JBTYKD010000069.1:0-90638 GCF_054880495.1 Nostoc sp. | reverse complement strand
ATGATGGATGTTACCTACGCGTTGCCTATGGTGCGCTGCAAAAAGAGACGGCAAAAGAAGGTATACAAAGATTAGTGCAAGGTTTACAAAATATAAGACGCGATTAATCGCGTCTGTACAGGAATTAGGAGTACAGACGCGATTAATCGCGTCTGTACAGGAATTAGGAGTAGCACCGGAATCAGACTGTTACTTGCATAATGACTTGCATTTAAGAGATGTCCCGGAAAATGAGCCGATTAATGCTCACTCTCACTTAATGGCAATGATGCTGACCACTAGTGAGATAATTCCCATTGTAGATAGTAAATTAGCTTTGGGAACCTGACAATCTGTGTTGTTTTTTGAGTTGGATGGTCCGCGCAAAAGAATGGTATTTGTGCAAATTTCTGGCGAATAATCCAACTTCAAACCTACAATCCTCCCAGAGCAACCTAAATCTGAGATAATTACGAACACGACCAACAAGTGCATCAGTTGAATTTACCTACAGCAATTACAAACCTGAAAGAATGTTTTCAACTTTCCTTTTCGCAAACCAGGACTTTCGTTGTGTCAAAGGCAGACGCAATTAGTAATGAAAAATAACGATAATTTTGTATTACGTAATACTTGGTACTATGCTCTGCCTAGTAATCAGATCAAGCTAGGTATGATGATCAGCCGCATTTTCTTGGGAGAACCGGTGCTGTTAATTCGTGACCAGGATGGCAAAGTGTCTGCGATGACAGACATTTGTCCTCATCGTGCTGTGCCTTTGAGTTGTGGTAGATTCAATGGGCAGGAAGTGGAATGCTGCTATCACGGTTGGCGCTTTAACTCGGCTGGACGCTGCACTGCGATTCCATCTCTTGTAGAGGAACAGCAGATAGATTTGAGTCGCTTTGATGTACAGTCATACACAGTTCGGGAAGCCCAAGGGAATATTTGGATATATATGGCTGATGCCGATAACCCTCAACCTGCTTCTGAGATGGAAATTGCGGTAATTCCAGGGTTTGATGAGCGATCCCTACGGGGGGCTTCGCCAACGCCCCAGTTTGTAGAGGTGATGAGATTTCCCTGTTTTATAGATCATGCAGTGGTGGGTTTGATGGACCCTGCCCATTCACCCTATGTTCATAAAGCTTGGTGGTGGCGAAATGAGCAACTGCACGAAGAAGTGAAGCAATTCGACGCTTCGCCCTACGGTTTCACGATGCGACGACACCGATTGCCAGCGAATGGGGGTCGATTATACTGGCTGATTGGCGGTGGTGTACCGGAAACGGAGATTTCTTTTCGTTTACCTGGAGTCAGAATAGAAGAAACCACCATTGGCAACCATCGAGTCGTTAATTTAACGGCAGTTACACCCATTTCAGACACAGAAACTGAGGTAACTTTTGCTCTTTACTGGACACTTCCTTGGGTAGGATTTTTCAAGCCACTGCTACATGTGCTGGCGCGGACTTTCATTGGTCAAGACCGGACGGTTGTGGAAAAGCAGCAGATTGGTCTGAAATATGATCCTGTGCTGCGACTGATTAAGGATTCAGATATGCAGGCGCAGTGGTATTACCAGTTAAAGCGGGAGTATGCTCGGTCTGTCACCCAAGGACGAGAATTTGTGAATCCTGTCAAGGGTCAAATACTCCGTTGGCGTGCTTAATTACTCCAAAGTAAATTCTGCAAATTCTGTTTGTCCAAACAGCATATTTCTGTCTCCGGCTGATAAAATTTTATTCTTGAGGCAAGTCTAAGTAGTTCACTAGATACATTATCAGAGTATCCTTGGATGATATCTGGGCTGGTGGATGAAGTGAATTCCCTAGCTTTTAGTTCAGATGGACAGACTTTAGTGAGTTGCGGTGCAGATTCCACCTCTGAACTCCGTTGACGAGTGTTTGAACTGGATGAATCCACCTCTGAACTCCGTTGACGAGTCTTTGAAGTGGATGAATTCACCTCTGAACTCCGTTGACGAGTCTTTGATACTCCTGAACAACAAACTTTAAAAATTCTCTGGGCCAACAGAGTTAATAACAGGGCGTTCGCCATCCCTTTTTGCAATCCTATGCTCTATCGTAGTGTCTTCATGGGTGCGATCGCACCCATATCATTTAGTCTTAAAATATCGTAGTAAACCGGAGTCAAGCGTAGTCATAGCTCTCCTTTAGATGCAATCTCGTGAACTCACTTAACCTTCCTCCATGCCTAACTCCCTTTACCCTAATTTCCAGCCTAGTTGCCGACTGTACAACTACACGCCCAATCACTCCTTTCCCCTCTGCTAAGTCCCCAGTACTCCACCCATATTCATAGCTTTGGCGTGGCTTAGATAGCGGGAACCCAAACTTATTTATCCGACACAATCGCCTTGTACCTTTACCTTTGCAGGTTATGAGTAATGGTTTGGTTGTGAGTATTTTGAGCATTTCAACCTTACCGACACAAGCAGCATCTAACCAGTGAATTTTCGGTAATCCTAAGCGAGTGCGGTTAAATTTAGTTAGTCCACCTGAACCAGTCAGCACAGTTAATCCAGTCTGTTTTAATCGACTAAATAAGCAAGAGCGAGTTGAATTAACAGCAGCAGCATCTTTGAGTGGACGCTTTGCCTGAGATAAAATGCTTTTCAATAGCTCTGGTTTTTTAGCTAAAAACTTTTCAATATCTTGAGTGCTAACTGGTGAATTAGCGTTAATATCCGAGCTTCAGGAAAGAGGTATCTGGCTGATTTTCAATGTGTAGGCTGGTGATTTTTTACCCACACACATATCCGGTAGCGTGACAACTAAATTCTGTCCGTACTGTTGCCACTCAAGTTTACCTTTTGCCCCTAGCATTGTAATCTTTGCATTTTTCGGCAGAATTAGCCCTGGGATTGTCAGTGTCTGACTCATAGGAGTATCAAGCAAGACAGCATACAAATTACCCTTATTTGTGGTGTAGCGCACTCGGATGCCTTGAGTGGATACATCTTCTGAGCGTATCCAATAGCGCGAACCAAAGATGGCTTCACCATTTACATCTAGCCACTTGCCCAAGCCGAGCAATCGTTCAGTTTGCAGTTTGGAGATTGAACCATCGGCATTTGGCCCAATGTTGAGCAGTAAGTTGCCGTTTTTACTAACAATGTCTACGAATGAGTCAACCAGTTCATCTACTGAAATCATGTTCAAGTCGGTATCATTCTGGTTGTAACCAAACGAGTAACCTAAACCCCTTGTGCTTTCCCATTTCTTTGGTTCGATTTGTTTGAGTTGACTGTATTCAGGTGTGGAGAAGTCGAAGTGTAAACCAAATTGCCCACCTAAATCAAAGCGGTCATTAACGACACCGTTAGGTACGTGATTATAAAAGTAAGCCATAATCCCGTTCGCCTGACCAACAGGGTAGCCAAGGTCATTCCATAAGATAGACGGCTGATAGCGGTCTATGAGTTCGCGCCAGTGAGCGTTAGCATATTCAGCGTACGATTTTTCTTGGATAATAGCTGCAACCAAGCTGTTAAAGTCTGTTACCGTTGTATCTTGTTTAGACCAATCAATACCGCCGGAGTAGTACAGACCCATACGCATACCTTCTTTACTAAGTAGGTAGCACGGTGATGGTTATAGGTATCGCTGCCCTCAAGTTTCATGGAGTTGTAGTACCATTCAACATAAGGGTTGTGCTGGAACCAATATTCCCAACCGCGTTCTGCAACTACCTTATTCTGTTCACCAGTCAGTGGTGCCCAAGCAGGTACGGAGTACACGCCCCAGTGAATGAAAATGCCGAGTTTAGCATCTTTGAACCACTCTGGAACTTCATGTTTTGATAGGGACTCAGTTGTTGGTTCATATATCTGTTGTGCAAAGGCAGTAGAGCCTGTCAGATTCAAAAAGGTACTTAGAATTATCGTAAGAATTAATGCACGTACTAAATGCCGAAACATCACAATGCTCCTGACTGGGGATATATAATTTTACAACTGTATCTCCTCAGTAGCGATTAGCGATTAAAGGCATTGTTGAATATTGGGTTATCAATCTCAAAAATTCTCAGTTGCAAGTATTTCGAGACTTCAAAGATGGGCAATACACAACAGAATTGACATTAACCACAGGTACTATTGTCCCCCTAGCCTTTGGTGATGTATCCGTCCAAGTTAATCGCCTCCTCAGTTTCCCAAAAATATAATTTCTAGCACCTATCAGAAACGAAAGATGCGAGGCGATCGCACATTCGCCCATAATTAAACCATCCCCACTATCCTATTTACTTATGGCGATCGCCAGTCAACTCCAACTAACTTTAGAGGACTTCCTCAAATTACCAGAAACTGAACCAGCATCAGACTTTATCAGCGGAGAAATCATTCAAAAACCAATGCCTCAAGGTGAACATAGCTTGCTCCAAGCTACTCTTTGCGAAACAATTAACGGTATAGCTAGAAGCAAAAAATTTGCTGTAGCTTTCCCAGAACTGCGTTGTACCTTTGGCGGCGCTTCTATCGTCCCGGATGTGTCTGTGTTTCGTTGGGATAGAATTCCTAAAACTCCATCTGGCAGAATTGTTAATCGCTTTGAAATTCATCCCGACTGGGCAATTGAGATTCTTTCCCCAGACCAAACGTTAAAAAAAGTATTGAGTAAATTATTGCATTGTTCGCGCAATGGTACTGAACTCGGCTGGTTAATCAACCCAGAAGATGAAAGTGTGCCAGGGATTTTTCCTGGAGGGCGAGTGGAATTATCCGAAGGTGCTGATAAATTACCCATTCTTGAGGGTATCGAGTTGGAACTGACGGTGGAAGAAGTTTTTGGCTGGTTGAGTTTGACGTAAAAAAGCGAACGCATTTCCTAGAGAAAGTTGGAAAGGATTGTATCTGTAGGTTTATTGTAGAAACTGGGCGGTACAGCCAAAATCATGTGTACCAGAAAAATTTGTATTGCCGTACTTTTATGGAAAATCAACTAGGATTAGTTCTGAAGCTGCTTTTACTCTCAGCTTTGTTATCGCTATTAATTAAGTATGCAGCGCCAAGTCTATCAATTCCAGCGACAACAACCAACGCGCTAATTATAATATTGTTGCCGATTGTAATTATAGCGATCGCGCTACTCTGGCGATTCCAAGCACAGAACCAAAATTAACTCAAACTATTTACGCACAACCTACTAAAATCGGCTAACCTAGCTGAATTACCAAAAAATTGCATCTCGCCAACCGTTGGGAGTCAGCCTGTGAAACTCGGTCAATGGATCGGCTTAATCGCCATCCTTCTTTCTTTATACATCCTGTGGCAAATTCGGGAAGTGCTTTTGCTGATGTTTGCCGCAGTTGTGTTAGCCACTACCTTAAACCGGCTAGCGAAACGCTTCCAACGCTTTGGGATGAGGCGTGGATTCGCCGTCCTTCTAGCAGTAGCTATCTTTTTTGCAGGTATCGCGGGTTTTTTCTGGCTAATTGTGCCACCTTTTGCACAGCAGTTTCAAGAACTAACCAATCAGGTTCCTAAAGGGTTTGAGCGCTTTAATGGTTGGCTTGATGCCCTGAGAACTCGTATTCCTAACCAGTTAGTTCCCTACATTCCAGATATCAATAGCCTCATCCAACAAATACAGCCCTTCGTCAATCGCCTACTGGGAAACTCCTTCGCCTTTGTCTCTGGCTCTTTGGAAGTTGTCCTCAAGATTTTGTTAGTGTTGGTTTTAACAGGAATGATGTTAGCCGATCCCGTGGCTTACCGCCAAGTATTTGTGCAGCTTTTCCCCTCATTTTATCGGCGACGGGTAGATGGGATTTTAGATAAATGTGAAGTCTCCTTGGAGGGATGGATTACAGGCGCTTTTATTGCCATCTGTGTAGTCGGGATGATGAGTCTGATTGGCTTATCAATTTTGGGTGTCAAGGCAGCACTAGCTTTAGCGGTTTTAGCAGGATTTTTTAACTTAATTCCCAACCTGGGACCAACGATGAGTGTCATACCAGCAATGGCGATCGCCTTCTTGGATGAACCTTGGAAAGCGATCGCTGTGTTGATTCTCTACTTTATCATTCAACAGATTGAAAGCAATTTCATCACGCCCGTTGTCATGGCCCATCAAGTCTCATTGCTGCCAGCTCTAACCTTAATTTCCCAACTATTTTTCGTTACTTTCTTTGGCTTCTTAGGATTATTTCTGGCGCTACCCCTAACTGTTGTCGCTAAGATTTGGTTGCAAGAAGTGTTAATTAAAGATGTCTTAGATAAATGGGGAAATAATCATACACAAGAGACTGAGTTTGTGATGGTTTCTGAATCTTCGGAAGCAGATGATAATTGGAAAGCAGAAAGTTCTGATATTAATCAGGAGCGACCGATTGATGATATCTTGCCAAAAGAAGATTAGATAACCGCCCATTCAAGTATTTCTGAATTAGAACAGCTTTACCGCCAAGCAAGAACAGTAAGATTTGATTCGAGGCTTAACAGGTTTTCATTGGTGGACTCAAATAGGTGCTTAATCGTAACTAAATCTATCGAACTCACGTTAAGGAACGTGGATTAAATAAAATGCAAAACCTCACCCTATCTCTAGCTTCCCTCTCCAATATATCGGAGAGGGATTGAGGGTGAGGTAAGCCAGGGACATAAATTGTATCTTATTTAATTCTTATTCCTAAGCTACGACGCTAGCAGAAAAAACGAAGTCATTTGCACTCAGGCTAGTTGATGTAATTCCTAGCAATGCAGCTAACTCTCTATTTCCAATTTTCACGATCGGCATCCGTAAATATTGCCCACCCTCCAAAAATAGCTTGATTGAGATTGGTGTAAAATCTTACTCCAATAAAAATTAGGGTAAGCTGTTTGCCCACCCTATAATTCTTCTTAACTGAACTGTTTTATATTGAGTAATGAAGTATCAATTAGCGGAACTTATCAGGATTTAGACGAGCATTGTTAGGCTGAGACTGACGACCAATTGCTACTCCACTCCGCAAATTGTTTCCAGTACCGCCATCTTTGCGATCGAGGAAAGGTTTCAGATTAATTCCATCTCTAGATGAACTAACCCGATTATTGCCACTGCCTAGAAGTGTGCGTCCTAAATTATATAATTCGTTGCCTCCACTACTGCGATCGCCATAAGTGTTAACGGCTATAGTCTGTTGTCCACTGTCAGCAGTAGTCAAGTTTTGGAAAACGCTATTGCGGATAACATAAGGATCTTTTCCACGCGGTACTGTCAGCACAATTCTACAGGTTGGGTTAGCTTCAGTTGTGACGCAGACAATATTTTCGTTATTTTCAACAGCTGTCTGGAGTTCTTGTAAGCCATCTGGACGATAAAGTTCTAAACGACTGGCAATTGCTGCACAACGCCTTTGTGCGTCCCAACCACCACCCAAAGCTGCAGGCGCCGCCCAAGGAAAGAATTGTCCTGATTGACTTTGTGGCTGATACATGACAGTATACTGACCATTGTAATTCTGACAGCTAAATCGAGTTGTACCGTCAGCCGAGGTTGAAGGTGGTATGCCTGTTGATGTGTCTATTGGGACTGGTCTTGATGTACCACCTGATGGTAGTGTTGGTACTACTACACCTTCGCCACTAGAATCATATTGTGCCATTGCTGCGGAATTGCTCAGACACAAAGATAAGCTAAGACCGCCCAAAGATATAAATCGCAGCAGTTGTGATGACATAAATCATCCTCCAGTAGAAATAGGTCGGGAATTGATAGTTTAAATGACGAATAATTTTGTTTTTTGATTCATCAAAAACGCTATTTTTTCCTCTCTTGCTTTTTTCTGTTCGAGTAGCTTTTTCACCTATGCTGGAATTTTTGCATGACGCGCCACTCCTTCATAGGCAACCCAGCAATTTTTTGCTTAAACTGAGTCACTGAAATACTTGAAAATTTTGTCTATATATGCTATGGCAAATTATTTGGATCAATACCTTGAGATTGTAAATAGGCAATTAGCCGTTCTTTTTGCTGACGTTCCTGTTCGGCACGTTGACGTTCCTGTTCAATTTGTTCCACTGCCCAAAGTAACAAATTACCTGCCTCATCCCACCAGCGCAACCAGTAACCAGTACGGGCTTCTTTTGTTCCTTGCCAAGTTCCCAGAAATAAACCCATTGAATCAATCCAATGACGGCCATTTTCATCAGGTTGCTTTAACTCGTAGCGGCTGTTTTCGAGTTGGTAAAATTCTAACAAACCGCCATTTGGGTCAAAAATCAGGTAAATTGGGACTTGAAGAATCTGCTCATAAAAAAACCATTTTCCTGGTGGATAGGTTCGCTTAAAAGAGTATTCTCCACCTTCAGTCTCAGATATAAATTCCATCACAATTGCCGGAATATCACCCTCTAAATTGGGTGTATAACTTTTGCGTTCTGCCAAAACCTGATTTAGCGATCGCACATAAACCCAGTCGGGTGCTTTAGCCACAAATTGTCCGTTTATCGTCGCACAAAGTCCAAAATTCGAGGCTATCAACATCTGCGGTTGGATGAAACCACTGATCTCAAGGCTTTCGCGCAAAGCACCAGCCAATAGTGGCTGACCTGTATTTTCCACTGGTTCATCCTCTAGGTGAAAATCTGCGGGCAATGCTTCCCAAGATATTACCAGTTCTGTTGAAGATTTAGCTTTAGTGAGTTGGGTTGCCATAAAGACCCCCTTTGATTGATTTGTCTTTATTTTATAGCTAACCAGTGGCTTGTTGTCAGCCGATGCAGCGGTCACTGAGCCAAGTGGAAGTGTGGGGTACGCCGTTACCTTTTGCCGATGAATTTAAAATAGTACTGGCAGATAATGGCTCATTAGTACTAGATTTAGGTCGCGCTTACTTACTTGGTAATCCCGTGCGGAGTATCTACTAATACGAATGAGTTATCAAAAGTGGTCGGCTGATGAAAACAGTGCTTTCAGTAGAAATATCCTCAAAAAGAAGATTTGTATACCACGGACAATGCCGTACTTTAAAGAGATCGTAAAATGTCAAATATAATATTGTGAACACGCTTTACAGAGCCACACAGTATAAATAAGAATAATAACTTAACCGAAGTAAAATTTTCCTGAATACAGGCAAGTAATGCTGTCATAGGGAAAAGCAGTGAGTAGAGGAGAGACAAAGCGATGAAGGACCCTTATCTGTTGGCAGCAGGTTTGTTAACAGGATTGGCAATACCCGCATCGGCTCTTCCACATCTGTCGATTGTCCTGCCAGAAAATTCTAGATTCCTATGGAATTTAAAACAGGGTTCGCAGACAATAGTCAGTACAAAAATTATCAAGAGTGTTGATATCTCCTTCCCAGAACTCAGCGGCCAAGTATTGCAACCCCTAAAAAGTTTGCAGCCAACAGTAGGTGAGAAGAATATCAAGAGCGTTGATATCTCCTTAGCAGAACCCGGCAGTCAGGGATTACCAGCCCCAACAGAGTCACTACTCAACTCTAGTGGCCAACCACTTGGTTTCTCACTGACATCTGGCAATGAACTTTACTACCAAAGATTGGCGGCTCTGAAAACAGGTCAGATTTATACACGCGTAGATAATGGTAATTTGCAATCTTTGTGGGAGTCGATTAAGAAACGTCAACTAACTTATGACGACTGGAAAAGTTTATTAGCCTTAGAAGCGAGAGCGATCGCTCAAGGTCAAGGTGCAAATCATCTAAGTATCTTAGTTGGTGATTCTTTGAGTATGTGGTTTCCTAGAGAAAAACTTCCTACTGGTCAATTGTGGCTAAATCAAGGCATATCTGGAGATACTTCCAGTGGTGTTTTAAAAAGGTTGGGGGCATTTTCGGCAACCCGTCCGAATGTGATTTACATCATGGCTGGGATTAATGACTTACGCAAAGGCGCTAGTGATGAAACAATTTTGCGTAATTATCGCCGAATTATCCACCGCTTACGGCAGACTCACCCACGCGCTCAAATCATTGTCGAATCAATTTTGCCTACTCGCCTACCAAAAGTTTCCAATAGCCGCATTCGTCACATCAACATCCAACTAACCGTGATTGCTAAACAAGAAGGCGCTAATTATCTAAATATTTATAGCTGGTTTACGGATATGGAAGGCAATTTGCGCCCAGAGTTGACTACAGATGGGTTGCATCTGTCTCAAGAGGGATATGATGTGTGGCGATCGGCACTACAGCAGATAGAATACAAGCTGACTCAGCGTGAGAATTGAGCATCTCACTTTCATAAAAAGCCTTGTGAAACCTCACCCCAACCCTCTCCTTGATAAGGAGAGGGAGCAAGAATCTTGTTTCTCATCTGGTATATTTGCAAAACTTAATTACGAATTATTTGAACATCCAAGGCTTCCCGATTCAAAACCTGATTCAACTTCCCACTGCGATAACCTTCCAAATCTAAGGTTACGTAGATAAATCCCAAATCTTGAAATGCGGAAATTAATATTTGTAAATCGGTAGTCAATACAAACTCTTTAATTTGTTCTGATGGTAATTCAATGCGTGCTGTATCCCCTTGCGATCGCACGCGCAAATTCTCCCAACCTAGTTTACGCAGATAAATTTCTCCTCTGCCGACTCGTTGCAATTTAGCGACAGTAATCTCTTCACCATAAGGAAAGCGGGAACTGAGGCAAGGTTGAGCAGGTTTATCCCACCAAGCTAAACTGAGTTGTTGCGAAAGTTGGCGGACTTCTAATTTCGTGACACCGATTTCTGCTAAAGGCGATCGCGCCCCTCTTTCTTTCGCTGCCTGAATTCCTGGGCGATAATCATGCAAATCATCAGCATTCACCCCATCCACTACATAGGGATAACCCAACTCTAAAGCTAAAGGTTTGAGAGTGTCGTGCAACTCACTTTTGCAAAAATAACAGCGATTAACAGGGTTAGAGGTGTAATTGGGATTTTCCATCTCCTGAGTCTGGACGATTTTATGAGCAATCCCAATAGTTGCAGCTTGAATTTTCGCGTCTTCCAACTCTTCTGGTAATAGCGAAGGAGAAACAGCCGTGACAGCCAAAGCGCGATCGCCCAACACATCAAAAGCAATTTTGGCAACCAAAGTGCTATCAACGCCCCCAGAGTAGGCGATCAACGCCTGCTCCATTTCTCTAAATAAGGCTATTAATTGCTCAAATTTTTCTGTCAACATCATTTCCCAATCCTGCCAAAACCCTATAGCACCCAACAATTTCTATTGTAATCATTTCCCCCTACTCCCTTGTTTCCGCCGTTATTGATGGTTTGCTGTACTTCGCCACCAGACTGGCTAAAAGTTTTAAATCAATTGGTTTAGAAATATAGTCATTTACTCCAGCTGCTAGACAAATTTCGCGATCGCCTTTCATTGCCATTGCTGTTTGGATAATTATCGGAATCTTTCCATATTGCTGATTTTCTCGCAGTTGTTGCACCAAGTTAAGACCATTTTCATCTGCCAGGTAGACATCCATTAAAATCAACGCTGGATCTAATTGTGTTAGAGTTTGCCACATCTCAGTAGCATTCTTAGCCCAAGTCACCTGATATCCCAATTCACGTAGATAGATTTGCATCAAATGAGCGTTGGGAAAGTCATTTTCTACCAGCAAAATATCTACACAGGAACTAGGGGTGAAAGGCAGACCAGATGAGGAAAATTTTGCTTTCTCTACTCCCTCATCTCCTCCCACTCCCGCATCTTGCTTAAGGGGAAGTACGAGGGTAAAACGGCAACCGTGATCTATTTCCGATTCCACTTTCACAGAACCACCGTGAATTTGGGCGAGTTTCCGAGTCACTGCTAAACCCAAACCAGTACCTTCAACACCAGCTATAGCCTTGGGTATTTGGAAATAGGGTTGAAACAATTGAGCTTGGTCTTCTTGGGAAATGCCAGTGCCAGTATCCCAAACTGTAAAATGCACAAATTCATCTTTGTGAGCAACCTCTAAGCCAACACTTCCTTTACTGGTAAACTTTAGGGCGTTGAAGAGTAAATTCAACAGCATTTGCTTGAGTCGTAAGGGATCGGCTACTAGGGTTATAATATCAGGGTCAATTTTTAGGTACAGTTTCAAACCCTTATTAACAGCTTTCTCTCTCACCAGCATCAAAACATTCTTACACAACAGTTTCACATCTACTATTTCCCAGTGTATATCCAGCTGATTTGCTTCAATTTTAGAGAGATCCAAAATATCATTAATTAAAGCTAGTAAGTGCTTGCCGCTAGACTGAATGATATTTAAATACTCTTGCTGGCGTTCTCTACTTAGTTCGTACCCTGGCGTTAAAAGCAGGTCGCTAGACAGAATTATAGAACTAAGCGGTGTGCGAATTTCGTGACTGGTATTTGCCAGAAACTGATTTTTCAGTTGATTGGTGTACTCCAATTCTTGATTAGAGCTACTTAACTGTTCATACCGTTGCTGCGAAGATAGGATGTGCCTAAGTTGTAGGAAGGCTGTTGTACACTGCTTGGCAGACCTTGCCATCAATTCTGATCTGAGTTGAGCTTGTAATTCTATGAGCGACTCCCGATCAGAGATCAGGGGCGCTGCGGCGATAATTAGCCAGCCCATGACACTGCCAGAATCATCAGCTAACGGCCAAGCGCCCGGTGGTTGTTGATTCTCAAGGTGCTCCAAATCTTCGACTTCTATAACCTCTTGTAATCTCAACAGCAGCTTTTTTTCTGCTGTCAGCACTTTTAGAAATGAGTTTGCGGATGGAGAACGAGAAACATAGCAAATTGTTGCCACAGTTTCTTGTGGTTGAAACAGAGCGATGCCTACAGTACAATCTGTCAACGCCAGATTACTGTTGTGAACAGCACTGTTAATCTCATTAACCACAGTTTGGAAAACTTCCGCTTCTGCGGCCTCTGCCTGTGAGACACTGTTACAAGCAGAAAGCAGGCAATTAAGGCGACTTTGCAACTGGTTCAAGCTGCTCTCTAGCCACAACTGTGTGCGAAGTTGCTGAATTGTTGTCAAAACTTTTGGTGTTGTCATCTGTCTGTGAGTTCTGGTCTGGTAAGCTTGAATACTGTTGGATGATCAACTAGACCGGTGAACAAGTTTAGCTTCACATAAAAATCCGAACAGGATTCTATGTATATAAGCGGACAATGATTTATTTATTTATAACTCATAATTTTTATTTATAAAGCATAATTTATGTTGTTATGAACCATAACTTATGATGTCAAGTTTAGCAGCTAGACCAAAAAAATTATTGTATGAACCACTAACCTAAAATTTTTTAAAGCAACTTAAGATTTATGGATACTCAATTCGCCCAACTAATCGTTAATGGGATTGCAGTAGGGAGTATTATTGCTCTAGCCGCAGTCGGACTCACTCTTACCTATGGAATTTTACGGCTATCAAACTTTGCTCATGGTGACTTTTTAACTTTAGGAGCCTATCTGACGTGGCTGATAAACTCTATTGGAGTCAATATTTGGCTGTCGATGATCCTGGCGGCGGCGGGAACAGTAGCAGCAATGCTGTTATCAGAAAAGTTGCTCTGGTCAAAAATGCGCTCTATCCGTGCTACTTCTACGACGCTGATTATTATTTCTATCGGACTTGCCTTATTTCTCCGCAATGGGATTATTTTTATCTGGGGTGGCAAGAACCAAAATTATAATTTACCTGTTACTCCAGCTTTAGATATTTTGGGTTTAAAGGTGCCGCAAAATCAATTATTAGTATTAGGGCTGGCGGTGCTAGCAATTTTGGCGCTGCATTACCTGCTCCAAAATACCAAAATTGGTAAGGCGATGCGAGCAGTTGCTGACGATCTGGACTTAGCCAGGATTTCCGGTATCAATGTTGACCGAGTAATTTTCTGGACTTGGCTAATTGCTGGCACTCTTACGTCATTGGGCGGCAGTATGTATGGGTTAATTACAGCCGTGCGCCCGAATATGGGATGGTTCTTAATTTTACCATTATTTGCCTCAGTAATACTTGGTGGGATTGGCAACCCTTACGGTGCGATCGCGGCAGCTTTGATTATTGGCATCGTCCAAGAAATTAGCACCCCTTGGCTGGGTTCACAGTATAAACAAGGTGTAGCACTGTTGATCATGATTTTGGTGCTGCTCATTCGTCCCAAAGGTTTATTCAAAGGAACGATTTGAGCAGCACCACTCCACTTCTAATTATTGAATAATGTGGAAGTAGTAGGCTGCTACCAGGAAGTTGATAGCTAACAAGAACAGTGCCCAGCCCGTGCGAAAGGCGTAGGGAGGTTTAGCTCCACTGTCGGCAACTGGGGAATTCTTAGCTTTAGCAGTCATAATCCGATTCTCCTAATGTCAAGACTTTTTAAGAAATACCAAACTGGCGTACCAAATACCCAAATTCTTTAAGAATGTTTGTGTGAACTTGGGCATTGGGCATTGGGCACTTGTACTGACTTGTACTGAGCGGCGTCTCGTAGAGAAGTCGTTGGCGCAGCTTCTCGTAGAGAAGTATTGGGAATTGGGCACTTGTACTGAGCGTTCGCGTAGCGTCTCGTAGAGAAGTCGTTGGCGCAGCCTCTCGTAGAGAAGTATTGGGCATGGGTTATTCCCCTTGTCTCCCTACTCCCTACTCCCCACTCCCATTCGGCTACGCTCACGGCAAGCCCACTCCTTCCTCTCCAGCATGATAAGAACTGCGAACCAGAGGCCCAGAACGGACATGGTTGAATCCCATTTTCCATGCTAATCTGCCGAGTTGCTCAAATTCCTCTGGAGTCCAATATTTTTGGACTGGCAGATGTTCTAAAGATGGGCGCATATACTGCCCGATAGTCAAGCGATCGCACTCCACAGCCCTTAGATCAGCCATTGCTTCAAGGATTTCATCAAGTGTTTCTCCGTGTCCCAGCATCAAACCTGATTTGGTGGGAATTGTCGGATCAATTTCTTTGACCATAGCCAGCACCAAGAGCGAGCGATCGTACTTCGCTCCCCGGCGCACTGGACCAGTTAACCGTTGCACTGTCTCGATATTGTGATTGAAACAAGCTGGTTTAGCTTTGACAATCATGGCTATCCGTTGGCGTTGGACTGACTCTCCAACACCAGCACCACCCCAAAAATCTGGGGTCAGCACTTCAATTTGAGTCTCTGGGTTCAAGTGGCGGATTGTCGCGATCGTCTTCACAAAGTGCGCTGCACCCTGATCCGGCAAGTCATCACGGGCTACAGAAGTTAGCACTACATAACGCAATCCCAAAAGCTGTACCGCCTGTGCGACCTTTTCGGGTTCCTCTAAATCAAGAGGCATTGGTGCATGACCTTTATCTACCTGACAGAAAGCACAAGAGCGTGTGCAAGTAGGCCCCATTAATAAGAAAGTTGCAGTTTTTTGGGCGTAGCACTCTCCCCGGTTGGGACAGCGCCCTTCTTCGCAAATCGTGTGAATTTGGCCCTGCTTAATAATCCGTTGTACGGTAGAGATTTCACTGGCTTTGCCAATCGGGCGACGTAACCAGCTAGGCATTGCCATAATTTCAGACTTTAGTTTGGCTTGTTGTGACGAAATCATAGACATCCAAGCAAGATACGGATATAGAGTAGTGGTCTGTCAATTAACAAATGATAGATAAGAATAGACACAGGGAGCGGCAACGCTTTTAATCAAGTCACCATCTCCCTTATGCCCTAGTTCAAGGCTAAAGCCTTAAATATCACCATGACACAAATTGAAAAGAGCGCCAGCAAAAGTTTTGTAGAATACCTCTAGCAATGTCATTTATACCGAAATATACTATCCCCCAATTTAGAGAAATTTTGTATATAGTAGTGGGAGAATTCTCAAGGACAATCCGCAAAGTCCCTATTTACACTTAAAGTTTCTGTTAGAGAAAAGAGTCGTGGCAAGCAACAAAATTTTAGTTATCGATGACACTACAGTTGTCAGGGTAAAAGTACGAGAAATGTTGCCTCCGGGCAATTTTGAGGTACTGGAAGCAAAAGACGGTCTGGAAGGACTAAATTTCATCCTTCAGGAAAAACTCAGCCTAATTATGCTAGATTTCCTGTTGCCTAAAATGAGTGGCTGGGAGGTTTTCCAGCAAGTTCAAGCCAACCCAGAGTTAAGGAAAATTCCTTTGGTGCTGATGTCTGGTCGCAAGGAAGAAGTGACCGAGAAAATCACAGAACCATTTGAATATTTTGAATTTCTGGGTAAGCCTTTTGATCAGAAGCAACTAATTAACGCAATTAAGTTAGCTATGACCAAGGCGAAACTGCCACGCCCAGAACTAGTCTCAGTAGGAGCAGTGGCTGCTGTCAAAAATAGCACGATTTCAATCTCTGGTACTGCAAATACTCCGATTGCAACTCCTAGTGCTGCAAACACTCCGCTCGCAACTCCTAGTGCTGCAAACACTCCGCTCGCAACTCCTAGTGCTGCAAATACTCCGCTCGCAACTCCTAGTGCTGCAAATACTCCGCTCGCAACTCCTAGTGCCGGAGGAACCTCCAAGGCCGAAATTAATGCGTTGAACGAGAAAATGGTCAAAATGCAAGCAGAAATTGATGGCTTGAAGAAACAACTAACTCAGGTTGTGACTTTTATTAAACAAAAAATTAAGTAGTATTTGTACTCCTTATTATTATCGCAGCCGAAAATACTCCGTCTTTAATAACCGGTGTCCGATTAAAAGCGGGTAAAAATAGTTAGTTCACGCCTTATGTGAGATGGGGTAGCAAAAAAGAAAGGGAAACCACAAGATAAAGATAACGACACCAAAGCTTGAGGTCTCCAAATGAATATGGTAGATGGTTCAACCCTGTTGACCACAATTTTTGTGCTAGTAGATGATTGGTATCAGCAAAAAGGCTATCGTTATGTACCGTTATTACCGGGGCCATCACCAAGATTCACGATAGTGAAATGTTAACGTTATTGGTGACAATGGATTTTTTCGCATACCTAGGAGAACAGCAGTTTTTAGGGTTTGTCAGAGCAAACTATTTGAGCCTATTCCCGAAATTGTTAGATCAAAGCCAATTCAACTCTTATAGCTAGACGCTTGGAGGGAATGCTGGAAGAACTAAGACGTTTTTGGGTTCAAGACTTAGGGGCAATATTTGAGCGCACCTTGTTGTTAGATACAAAACCAGTACCAGTAGTTGGCTACAAACGCGACAAACACCAAAGTAATTTTACAGGCAGTGCTAATTATGGGTGGTGTGCCAGTCGCAAAATGAATTACTTTGGCTATAAGTTTGTCCTTGTGAGCACCCTGAGTGGTATTCCCTTGGTTTATTCTTTAGTGCCAGCAAGTACAGATGAGCGTTTAGCAGCAGAATCGGTTTTAGACTACGTTCGTGGTTGTCGTATCCTTGCAGATAAAGGATTTATCGGTGGTGAATGGCAAAGCGATATCTTTAAAACTACGGGTAATCAAATTTTTACCCCAAAACGAGCTAATCAACTTCAATAGGACTTACGCATCAGGTACGAAATGTAGGGGCAATACCCTGCGGGAAGCTAAAGCTACATGACTTGCCCCTACGGTAAATCAAGGCTTTCACTGCCTTTTTGCGTAAGTCCTGTTCAAAAACAGCCAAAAGCGTTTGAGGGTTTACTAAATAGCCTGCGCGAGCGTATTGAAAGTGTATTTAACGAGGTGCAAAATACCGAACGTAATTTGGAACGTCTACTGAGGAAGAAAGTTGATGGTATTTGCGTCCATGTTGCCGCTAAAATGACCAGTCATACTCTGCGTATTTTTCTGCGTCAGCGTTTTGGTATTGATGTCCTTACTTTTGAACAGCATCCTGTGGCTTAATTCACATAAGGCGTATTTTAAAATCCAAATTAAACAAAAAAATCCTATTTTATGATATTAATAGTCTTCACACGGGAATACTAAGCCATAGAAACAAGAATTATGAGCCTAGTCCGCAATGTTAGTAGTATTAAATACATTATATACCTTTCCTGGCTATGGCATTACCGAGCAAATTTACTTAGGCAGTAAAACCCTAGTTTATCGGGGCATTCGAGAACAAGACCAAAAATCAGTTGTTCTCAAATTCATGCGGAATGAGTATCCTACGTTCGCGGAAATCGCCCAGTTCCGAAATCAATATATCATCACCAAGAACCTTGATCTTCCTGGCATAGTCAAAACCTATAGCTTAGAAAACTACCGTAACAGCTACGTCTTAGTGATGGAAGATTTTGGCGGCATTTCCCTCCAAGACTGGCGACTAGAGGACGAGGGGAAGGAGGAAAACTGGTTTTCCCTCAATGAGTTTTTCCCCATTGCTATTAAAATTGCTTCTAGCCTTGAAGGACTGCATCATGAGCGCATCATTCACAAAGACATCAAGCCTGCCAACATCCTAATAAACCCTAGCACAGATGAAATAAAACTCATCGACTTTAGTATTACCACCCTCCTACCAAGAGAAATTCCATTTCTCACAAATCCCAACATCTTAGAAGGCACCCTGGCTTACATTTCCCCAGAACAAACTGGAAGGATGAACCGAGGCATCGACTACCGCACTGATTTTTATTCCCTCGGTGTTACCTTCTTTCAACTCCTCACCGGACAGTTACCCTTCACCACTAAAGATCCGATGGAGTTAGTTTACTCTCACATTGCCAAAGAACCGCTAAAAGCCAGCCGGATTAACTCCAATATTCCGTCAATTTTATCTGACATTATCAGCAAGCTGATGGCAAAAAATGCCGAAGACCGCTATCAGAGTGCTTTGGGGTTAAAGCATGACTTGAAGGTGTGCCAAAGCCAGTGGCAAGAAACAGGAAATATTGCACCCTTTGAACTAGGCGTGAGGGATATCTCAGACCGTTTCGTAATCCCTGAAAAACTCTATGGTCGCCAAAGTGAGGTTGAAACCCTACTCGCTGCTTTTAACCGTGTGACAGAGGGGGCAACAGAAATGATATTAGTCGCAGGTTTCTCTGGCATTGGCAAAACTGCTGTGGTCAATGAAGTCCATAAACCTATTGTACGGCAGCGTAGTTACTTCATCAAAGGAAAATTTGACCAGTTTCAACGCGACATTCCTTTGTCAGGATTGGTGCAAGCTTTTCGAGATTTAATTGGGCAACTACTCTCAGAAAGTGATGCCCAAATTCAACAATGGAAAGCCAAAATTCTGTGGGAATTGGGTACACAAACTCAGGTGATTATTGATGTAATTCCTGAACTCGAACAAATTATTGGCAAACAACCTGCGGTTACAGAACTCTCTGGCGCTGCTGCCCAAAATCGGTTTAATTTATTGTTTCAAAAATTCATCCAAATCTTCACGACCAAAGAACATCCCTTAGTTATCTTTGTCGATGACTTGCAATGGGCAGATACGGCATCTTTGAAATTGATTCAATTATTAATGTGTGAAAGCACCTTGTCTTCTCTTTCAGAAGAGACAGAACAGATGCGTGAAAGTAAGGGTGGTTTACTGTTAGTTGGTTCGTACCGAGATAATGAAGTTTCCAAGGCACATCCGCTTTACTTGACACTACAGGAGATTAAAAAAGCAAAAGTAATCATTAATACGATCAGCCTCGCACCCTTAAATCAGGGTGATTTAAATCATTTAATTGCTGATACCCTTCATTGCCCTGAAGTAGTTGCTGTTCCTCTCACTCAGATGGTGTTTGCCAAAACTAAAGGCAACCCCTTCTTTTCCGTCCAATTTATTAAGTCTTTACACGATGATGGGCTAATTGTATTAAACTTTGATGTTGGTCATTGGCAGTATGATATTTCAAAAGTCAAAGAATTAGCTCTCACAAATGATGTGGTAGAATTTATCGGACTGCAAATAGAGAAATTGCCAATATCTACCCAAAAAGTTCTGAAACTGGCTGCCTGTATTGGGAATCAATTTGACTTAAAAACTCTGGCGATCGTCAATGAAAAATCTGTAGTAGATACAGCATTAGACTTGTGGCAAGCATTACTTGATGGGCTAGTTTTACCACAGACTGAAAATTACAACATCTTTTCAAAAGATAATACTAATCAAGAGTTAATCATTCATGGAATAGAATCTACACAATTTTCAAGTTCTAATTTTCAGCAACCTAAATATAAATTCGTACATGACCGAGTGCAACAAGCTGCTTATTCTTTGATTCCTGAAGAACAGAAAAAGCCAATTCACTTAAAAATTGGGCTACTGTTATTAAACAATATTCCAGTTGCAGAACAGGAAGAAAAGATTTTTGAGCTTGTCAATCAATTTAATGTTGCAGTGGAATTCATCTCCTCTCAAGCTAAACGAGATGAACTAGCCCAGATGAATCTAATTGCTGGACGTAAAGCTTTAGCATCAACAGCTTATCCATCTGCGGTTAAGTATTCAAGTATTGGCATCCAACTGCTGGCAGATAATAGCTGGGAGAGGAAACATCATCTCACCCTGGCTTTATATGAGACTGCCATAGAGGCAGCATATCTAACTGGCAACTTTGAACAGATGGAACAATTAGTAGAGGTGGCGTTGGCACATGAAACACTACTGGAAAAAGTAAAAGTTTATGAAGTCAAAATTCAGGCTTATGGGGCGCAGAACCAAGCACTGGAGGCTGTAAATACCGCCCTAACCTTTTTGAAACTTTTGGGAGTGGAGTTTCCTGAACATCCAAGCCAGTCTGATATTGAGTTAGCAATGGCAGAATTAACATCAAATCTCAACGGGAAGCCCATTGAGGACTTAATTAATCTGCCACAGATGATAGAAGCCCAACCTCTGGCAATAATGCGTATACTATCAACTGCAATCTCTATTACCTATGCAGTTGCTCCTAAACTTTTTCCGCTAATTGTTCTGAAACAAATCGAATTATCGCTCAAATACGGCAATGCTCCCTTATCTGCCTTTGGCTATAGTAATTACGGGTTAATACTTAGCGGTTTAGTAGGAGATATTGAGTCTGGCTATCAATTTGGCAAACTTGCTGCTAGTCTGGTCGATAAGCTGAATGCTAAAGATGTTCAAGCTAAAATTACGCTGGGATTCAACACAACTATTCGGCATTGGAAGGAACATAGTAGGGAAGTATTAAAACCTTTACTGGAAGGTTACTATGCTGGACTAGAAATAGGAGATTTAGAATATGCAGCTTATTATCTCCACTCATATTCTTACTCTTCATATTTCATTGGTAAAGAACTGACAGGGCTAGAACGTGAGATAGCAACTTACAGCAATATTATCAGACAAATCAACCAAAAAACAGTATTGAACTGGATTACTATCCATCAACAGAGTGTCTTGAACTTGCTAGGAAATGTAGCAAATCCCTATCATTTAATTGGTGAAGCTTACGACGAAGAAAAAATGCTGCCGCTTTACCTTGACGCCAATGATGTCATGGGAATTTTCTATTTATATGTAAGTAAATTACATCTTTGTTACCTATTTGAGGAATATCCTTCAGCCTTGGAAAATGCTACTTTAGCAGAAAAGTATTTACAAGGTGGAATAGGACAGCAAGTGACTCCTCGTTTCTATTTGTATGATTCATTAGCACGACTGGCTGTATACGCTGATGCATCGGATTCTGAGCAAAAGTGCATTCTGAATAAGGTTCAAGCGAACCAGCAAAAAATGGAGCATTGGGCACATCATGCTCCGATGAATTATTTACACAAATATTATCTTATAGAGGCTGAACAGTATCGGATTTGTGGTCAATATCTTGAAGCAATCGAATCGTATGATCGCGCTATCTCCCTCGCCAAAGAACATGAGTACATTAATGAAGAAGCCCTCGCTCAAGAACTTACCGCCAAATTCTATCTAAAATGGGGTAAACATAAGATTGCCCAAACCTACTTAACAGATGCTTACTATAGCTATATTCGCTGGGGAGCAAAAGCCAAGGTTGACGATTTGGCAAAACGCTATCCTCAATTGCTCGCTCCTATATTTCAGCAAGGAAAACTGAGTATCCATTCCAGCCAGGAAAGCACTTCTTTCAATAACACATCTATATCATCTTTATCTACCCTGAGCGATCAACAAACTGTTATTGGCTCGAAGACAAGTATTTCTGATTCTCTGGATTTAGCCGCATTCATTAAAGCATCTCAAGCACTATCTGGCGAAATCGAGCTTGAACGACTACTTTCTACTTTAATGAAAGTTGTAATGGAGAATGCAGGAGCTTCTAAATGCGCTTTGATTTTAAGCGAAGGTGATAACTTAGCATTAACTGTCACTGCTGTTTGTTCAAGTTCAAATTTTGAGCATATCCACACTGAGTTTCCATCAACTTCCTTAGAGTCAAGCTCCGATGTTCCCATTACTTTGATTAACTACGTTAAACGCTCCAGAGAAATTTTGGTTATTGATGATGCAATGGCTGTTTATTTTCTAGCAGGTGATAGCTATGTTATCAGTGAAGAACCCAAGAGTTTGTTGTCTACACCTATTATTAATCAAGGTAAATTGATTGGGATTCTTTACCTAGAAAATTATCTGACGACAGGAGCATTTACACGCGATCGCGTAGAAGTCCTCAAACTCCTCACCACTCAAGCAGCAATATCCCTAGAGAATGCTATCCTCTACAAAAATTTAGCACAAGCTAAAGAAAGCTTGGAGGAATACAACCATACCCTAGAGGAAAAAGTCCAGAAAAGAACGCAGGAAGTTAACGACAAAAATCACTCTTTACAACAAGCTCTAGAGGAATTGCAACGTACCCAAATGCAATTGATTCAAAGTGAAAAAATGTCTTCTTTGGGAGAAATGGTAGCCGGAATTGCACATGAAATAAATAACCCTATTAACTTTATTCATGGCAATATTAATCATGCTACTGAGTATGTCCAAGCCTTGCTAGATTTGGTAGTCGTTTATCAGCAGGAATATCCCCGTTCTTCGTATTTAATTGACAAGAAAGCTGAGGAGATTGACATAGATTTTCTAATAGAAGACTTGCCAAAGATTCTAGATTCAATGAAAGTTGGGAGTTCGCGTATCCGAAATATTGTTTTGGGGTTACGCAACTTTTCTCGCCTAGATGAATCTGAGATGAAGCCTGTAGATGTTCATGAGGGAATAGACAATACTTTAATGATTTTACAACACCGAATTAAAGAAAAGAGCAATTTTCTGGAAATTCAAGTCATCAAAGAATACGGAAAATTACCGAAAGTTATTTGTTACCCTGGTCAACTAAATCAGGTGTTTATGAATATCCTGAGTAATGCGATCGATGCTTTAGAAGATTCCTTTGTCATTAGTGATCCATCATTGGTAAATGACAAAGAACAAATAACAAAGGACATAGATGTGTCTGAGGCTTCTCATAGGGTAGGACAAATTCACATCTTTACTGAACTAACAGATTCTAATACGGCGATAATTCGGATTGCCGATAACGGTTCTGGTATGACAAAAGCGGTGCAGCAGAAAATCTTTGACCCATTTTTTACCACAAAGTCAGTAGGAAGTGGCACGGGGTTGGGGTTGTCGATTAGCTATCAGATTATTGTGGACAAACACAAGGGTAGTTTAACCTGTGATTCCACATTAGGAAAGGGGACTGAGTTGGTAATTGAGATCCCGATGCAACAGTCAGATATTTAGACTAGTAAAGCGAAACCTGACATTTGGAAGTTTGTCGAGTTTTGCTCCGTTCTACCCAACCTACAATTCTAAAAACCCAGTTTGTCACAAAAACTGGGTGATTTCTAAGACTTATCAAAATAACTCTGACAAGCTACTAAGATACGGATGTAGTTGTCATATTAACTAAAGACTTTTGACGCGCACGCCGTCCTGTAATTACCATCTTGACTCCACTGGAAGGCGCAAGGTTAAAACCTCTACGCTGAGGTTTCTCTGGCCGCTGATCAACTAGTGCCAAGTCATAGCGTGATAAAACGGTTGCGAATACTAGCTTTATTTCAAATTGAGCCAAAGCTTGGCCAATACAACGACGAACACCACCGCCAAAGGGCAGGAATTCATAGGGAGAAAATTGACGTTCAATAAAGCGCTCTGGTTTAAATTCCTTAGGCTGGGGATACAAATCCTCTCGGTGATGAGTGAGATAAATACTGGGAAGCAGTACAGTTCCCGACTCTAAAGGATGTCCCAATAATTCAACGGATTCTTGGACTACCCTGGGAAACGAAAACATTGTAACGGGGTAAATTCGCAAGGTTTCATTACAGACAGCTGTGAGATATGGCAGTTGGTAAATGCTCATCGGATCTGGGGAATCACCCAGAGTGTCTAGTTCTTGGAGCAGTTTTTCCCGCACTAGAGGCTTTTGGTGAATCCAGTAAAATCCCCAAGACATTGCTGATGCCGTAGTATCATAACCGGCAAGTATTAGGGTTATTAACTGATCATGCAACTCTTGATCCGTCATCGGTTGGCCCGCTTCATCCCGAGATGATATCAGCAAAGAGAGAATATCGATGCGTTCTGGATCAGGTTTTTGCTGACATTCGGCAATTTCAGTGTAGAGGAATTGATCAATTTGCTCTCGATCGCGCAGGAACTTCCCCCAAGGACTCCAAGCTCCTAAATCCTGTTGCAAGAATGGGAAAAAGAATAAACTAGAAGTGAAAGGTGACTGAAAAAGGTTTAACAGTAACGGTAATAGTTGTCTAAGTTTTTGAATTTTTTCTTCCTCAAACAAGCCAAAGATAGCCTGTGAAATGACTTGCAGGGATATCTCCTCTGTTAGATTACGAGCGAAAAAGGGCTTGTTTAATGGTAACTGACTAAATAGTTTTTCAGACGCATTACAGATTAGCTGACCATAGGCTTGCATCCGCTCTCCATGAAAAGAGGGTATCACGAGTTGTCGTTGGCGTTTGTGGGCATCGCCCTCCAGCATCAGGACTGAATAATTACCCAAAAGCGGCTGCAAAATTTCGTTGAGTTTCCCGACGGCTGTAAACTTTTTTCTATCATTAGTTAAAATTTCCTCGATTCCTTGGGGATGGTTTACAAACACTACTGTGTCACCAAAACCGATGATATTACCAGTAAAAATATCAGGATATTGCTGGGCTGCATTTTCCATATAGCCTACAGGGTCATTAACCCACTGAAGCTTTTGTAGTAAAGAGGGGGTTTTGAGAAGATTAGGTAGTTGCATCTAATTTTTTACTTTTAAATTGTGGTGGGCTAATCTGATGGTGATTAATTCTTGCTATCTAAATTACTTAATGTCATAGATTCAAAATTCATTGTGTACAACTTAAAGACATCTTAGGTTAGTATTCCACGTTCACTGCTGAAGTAACTTTGGCTTATAGATAAACCGCATCTACCTTGAAAAACCTAGTTTTTTGGAATTAGGGTAAAGCTCAGAACTCAAGCCCCAACAAAATAACATACTTTCCTGAAAAATTCCAGGTTTCAAAGTGGACGAGGTTTAAATCTAGAGTATGATTTGATTATTTGAATTATTTTAGCTCCAGCCTTTCGGAATTCTGATAGCGAGAAGAGTGGGAATACCAATCGAGATTACCACGAATCCAACTATGCATACTTGATATATATTTTGAGCTATCAACATCTACTTCTTCTCCAAAAGATGGGAGAAATGATTCTAATCTCAATAAGGAACGTACTTCTTTATCGTGGATTTCTCTCACTTGTTTCGTTGCTTCTTCTAGAGAAATTTGCTTGTGATAATGCAAGACAAATATTAAATTGTGAACATCTCCACTAGCTATTTCTCTGGATGCGGAGAAGATATCATTAGACCAGGCAATAATGTCAGTTGTAATTAGTTCCAGTTTTTTCACCAGATAGTGATTTCTTAAAACATCGGGAATCATGAACTGATTACAAAATTCAGCTAATGCGAGAACAGCATAGACACCTACGCTTGACCTACGTATCATAATATAAGTGTCTACATCAGGTACAATTCCCTTGGCGCGGTTGGTTGCTTCCTGAACGCACCCACAGAAGTAGTCTTCCAAGTAGCTGATGAAGTAGTTGAACCATTTTATGCTAGCTCTTTGGAGAGTTCGTTGTCGTAAGTCAGCTAATGCATGACTGAATAGTGTATCCTGGCTTGTAAGTTCTGCACCGTTCAATATTTCTAAAAATCTTTGGTGAAAAACCTTTATTATTTCAGGTTGCTTTTTTAACTCTGATAGATCACATTGATCATCCCAAATAAACACCCAACTCAGCCAGTCATGTGCAATCTTCAGCTCTTCAATATTGCTATAAGGATAAGCAGATGCAGCTAAGAAAAAGAATTTAGACTTGCAAAAACGTTTATAAGTTGATTCATCAGCCAGGAGATTGAAGCTAAGTACCCATTCAAGAGCATACTCTTCTAAAATATCAACATCCTTATTGATCTGGGATGGAAATGGACAGTATAAATCAGGGTAAAGTAATTGCTTCACAAAAAATGTATTAGTTTAAAGTACTGAAAAAGATGAATCACAGTAGAACAAAGACAATAGATCAAGAGATTTATTAAGAATCTTTGACAAAAGTTTTTGAAAAATTCACAATAACACCACGTTTTCTGAATTGTGTGTAAATCCTATTTACACCACTATCAGTAGTATGTAAACGTATATGAGTATTTTCAAATCTATCTAACTATTGTTAAATATTTTTTAATAAAAGAATAACCGTAATTATGTTGAATTATATGTTTTTAATAAAAATAGCTACGTCTGTGTCTGTTCATCATAAATGCTGTTGACGAACTGAAAAATTTAAATTACGGTATCAACAATATTGTTCTGATTAGCGCTACTTTTATAA
This sequence comes from Nostoc sp., assembly GCF_054880495.1. Taxonomy (NCBI): domain Bacteria; kingdom Bacillati; phylum Cyanobacteriota; class Cyanophyceae; order Nostocales; family Nostocaceae; genus Nostoc; species Nostoc sp. Next base: position 63,922 of record NZ_JBTYKD010000069.1, on the reverse strand, counting down.
ACAGACAAGGGTAATAATGACTAATTTCAGAGCGATCGTCTTCAGAAAGAGGATGTTTAACTTTAGTGAAAGTGAAGATTGGTGGTTAATTTCCATCCTGTAGCGATCGCACCCGTGGTTCCATAGGGCAATTTATTGTGAGAATGTTGCTGTTGTCAGAGTTTTTGGGAACTATAGTATTGTCAGACTAGAAAGAAGGTCAGTCAGTCTACCAATAAAATAGAGGTGACTTAACTGCGATCGCAGGATAATAGTCAACAACTAACAAGGAGTAAAATTAATTTAAATACATGAATTACAAACCAGATATAAAAATGCTTTATGTGCCCGAAGATAGTTTAATTTTAGTAGTGGATGATACAAAGACAAATTTAGAATTTGTCTTTGAGGTATTAACTAATGTCGGCTTTGAAGTTATTAGAGAAAATGACGGACAAAGGGCAGTTAAGCAGGCTGAATCTAGACTACCTGATTTGATTTTGCTAGATGTAATAATGCCGGGAATAGATGGATTTGAAACCTGTAAAAGGCTAAAAGAAAATTCAGCTACTTGTGATATTCCCGTAATTTTTATGACGGGAAATTCTGATCCGGTTAGTAAAGTAAAAGGTCTAAGTATAGGTGCGATTGATTATATCACTAAACCCGTTCATGAAGAAGAATTATTAGCTAGAATTAAAACCCATCTTCAATTACGAAATCTCACAAAAACTCTAGAAAAACGAGTTGCAGAAAGGACAGCAGCGTTGTCGAGGGCATTAAAAGACTTACAAGAGTCTCAACTTCAGCTTGTACAGACAGAAAAAATGTCTGCCCTTGGTCAATTAGTAGCAGGAGTTGCTCATGAAATTAATAATCCTGTTGGCTTCATTCATGGCAATCTCGGACATGCTTCAGTATATTTCCAAGACATGATTAAGTTGATTGATCTTTATCAGCAGCACTATCCTAATCCGGTTCCAGAAATTCAAGAGCAAATTGCAGCGATAGATTTGAAGTATATGCTTTCCGATCTACCTAACTTAATTTCCTCAATGCAAGAGGGCGTTCAGCGCATTGGCAACATTAGTACCAGTCTGAGAACCTTTTCTCGATTAGATAGCGATCGCAAAGTTTATTGCAACATTCATGATGGCATCGATAACACAATCATGATTCTCAAACACCGCTTAAAAGCATCCGAGGCTCGACCCGATATTCAAGTAATTAGAGATTACGATAATTTACCAGAATTAGAATGCTTTATCGGACAACTAAATCAGGTATTTATGAATTTGTTAGCTAATGCGATTGATGCCTTAGAGGAGTCTAATATAGGACGCACCTATATTGAAATTGAAGCAAATCCCAATCAAGTTTTGATTCAAACTACTCTTACTGAAGATAAAAATCATATTTTGATTCGGATTAAAGATAATGGCGTGGGAATGTCTCCTGATATCCAGCAAAAAATCTTTGACTATTTATTCACCACCAAGGCTGTGGGTCAAGGCACAGGATTAGGATTATCAATTACCCGTCAAATTGTTGTCGAAAAACATGGAGGAACTCTGGAGGTAAATTCAGCACTAGGACAAGGTTCAGAGTTTATTATCAAGCTTCCCATTTAAGAATCATAGCAAGTCGCGTTCATCAACATAACAGGTAAATTTATGTTCAAGGCAGTAGTCGGTCACAGTAACGATCCAGATTCTCCATCAGCAGTTGAAGAAGTTCTTCAGCAATGCGCCAGTTCTCTTGCAGGAGATATACCAAAAGCTGGGATTCTTTTTGCTGCAATTGACTTTGAACATTCTCTCATTTTGCAGCAAATTCATCAGGCTTTTCCGGGGATTCAATTGATTGGTGGAACAACCGATGGAGAAATTTCTTCAGTCTTAGAGTTTCAGCAGGACTCAATCACCTTGATGTTGTTTTGCTCAGACGAAGTTGAAATTCATGCAGGAGTTGGACGCAAAGTTTCAGGTGATCCAATTACAGCAACTAAACAAGCTGTGGAGCAAGCCAAAGCAAAAAGTACTGTAACCCCAAGGCTATGTTTAACTCATCCAGAGAGTCTCACAACTAGTGGTGTGGCTATATTGAATGGCTTAAAACTAGCTCTTGGGCAAAATGTGCGGATATTCGGTGGTTTAGCAGGTGATCAGTCAAGATATCAAAATACATATCAATTTTTTCAAACAGAAGTATTAAGTGATTCTGTACCAATTCTGCTTTTTTCCGGCACAATATTGTTTTCTCACGGTGTTGCAAATGGTTGGCATCCTATCGGTCAAAGAAGCAAAGTGACTAAGGTAGATAAGAACATAGTCTATGAAATAGATGGTAAGCCAGCTTTAGATTTTTATCATCATTATCTAGCTTTGTTTTCTCCTTCAATGGAATATCCACTAGCAGTCCTTGATCAGAATGGAGACAATTTTTATATAAGAGCACCTATTGCTTATAATCAGGAATCTGGTAGCATCACATTTTTTGGAGATATTCCCGATCAAGCCATTATTCAAATTTCTGAAACAAGTTATGAAGATATTCTGGCAGCGTCCAAAGCTTCATTCATGAATGCCTTAGATACTTATCCAGGTAAAGAACCAAGTAGTGTTTTATTTTTTTCATGTGTAGCTCGTCGGCAAATACTTGGTACAAGAGCAAAAGAAGAGTACCAGAATACGAAACTTTGTCTGACTGACTATTTACCTGCTTGTGGATTCTATTGTTATGGAGAGATTGCTCCTCTAGATAGAATTAGCGATACGCAATTCCATAATGAAACTTTTGTAACTTTAATTTTGGGAACTCGGTAAAAGCTGATGGAAATCGTGGATTATCAACAAGAAATAAAGCAATTAAAAAAAGAAAATAGAATTATTAAAAAACAATTGGAGCGCTCGGAATCAGACCGGGAAAAACTCGAAGAAATAAATAATAAAAAAGAATGCTTGCTAAGAAAAGTAATTAATGAATTAGAGGAATATCAAAATAAGTTAGAAGAAAGAAGCCTTGAATTAGAAATGATGCTTCTTAATCTTCAGATAATGCAGAATAAGATGTCTAGTTTGGGAAGTCTTGTCGCAGATGTAGCTCATGAAATTAATAACCCAGTTGGGTTTATAGCAGGTAATCTGGCTCCGGCTCAAGAGTATATTGATAATTTGTTACATCTGATCGAGCTTTATCAGCAAACCTATCCTAAAGCATCTCATAAAATTCAAGAAACAATCAAAGTGATTGATCTGGAGTATGTGCGCGAGGATCTACCTAAACTCATTTCCTCAATGAAAGAAGGCACAGATCGCATTTGTAACATCAGCAACAGCTTGCGAACTTTCTCTAGAGCAGATACAGAACAAAAAGTTCTATTTAACCTTCATGAAGGTATTAACAACACTCTGCTTATTCTCAAGCACCGTTTGAAAGCTAATAAGATTCGTCCTGTTATTGAAGTAGTTAAAGATTACGGCGAATTTCCTCTAGTAGAATGCTTTCCAGGACAACTTAATCAGGTATTTATGAATCTATTGGCAAATGCCATTGATGCTTTAGACGAGTCTAACTCTGGACTAAGTTTTGATGAAATTAAGGCAAATCCCAATCAAATTACAATTCATACTGCCCTAATTGAAGATACAAATCACGCATTGATTCAGATTCAAGATAATGGTATAGGAATATCGGCTGATGTTCAGCAAAAAATGTTTGGGCATTTATTCACAACCAAACCTGTGGGAAAAGGAACAGGATTAGGATTATCAATTGCCTATCAAATAATTGTCCAAAAACATCGAGGAACCCTAAAAGTAAATTCTGTGTTAGGAGAAGGTTCTAAGTTTATAATTACCATTCCAATTTCTTGAAGTGACAAATATCCAAATTATTCAAATTAATATTATGAAAAATAAGTAAGTGGGCGTGAATAATTAAAGATTTGTAGTCAGGGCTAATTTAATTAATTTTACGGGAACGTAAGCTAGAAGCTGAGTTTTCCTCTTAAAAGCAGGACTTACGCAAACAATAGCCGAAACCATGATTTTCTTCTTAGGGCAATACCCTGCGGTCAGCTAAAGCTACATGAATTGCCCCTACCGTGTGTAGTTTTGCGTAAGTGCTAAAAAGATAACGCGAAAAGTCAGAAGCTAGAAGAGACTTTGCAAATTGGGGACTGTCGCAACGACAAAATTCAGAATTGGTGACGACTGATACTATTCATGAGAAACAAAAGCAAGCATCAAATTCTGTGAAGAAAGAGAGTAAGCAGTTAGTTTAGAGTGATTTTGGGGAACTCTATAACTGTAATTCCAAAATTGTGTCCTCAAAATTTATGACAGATACACTTAACATCTCAGTAGCTACACTTAATCTTTCTTTAGAACGCGATATATTTTTACGTACATTAATCAGAGAATTATCTGGCACTTTGCATGATGTCGTTGGCTTAGAAGAAGCTTCTGGATTTATTAGTGTAGTTGGTGGAACGATGGGTAGACAGCTAAACCAAGATTACAAATCTGCTCTGGAAGTCTCTAACCTTTCTCGTAAGCAGGTAGCTGATGTGTTGGTTGATTTAAAAAGACGAATCCAGGGTGATTTTTATGTGATTGAGCAGAATGATGAAAAAATTGTTCTTGGCAATCGCGTCTGCCCATTTGGCGACAAAGTGCTTAATCGCCCTGCCATGTGTATGATGACTTCAAACGTCTTTGGGACGATCGCAGCTAATAATCTGGGGTATGGGAAAGTAGAATTACAAGAGACAATAGCAGAGGGTGCTTCTGGATGTACAGTTATTGTTTACTTAAAAATTACAGAAGAGGCAGAAAATGCAGAAGGTCGAGAATACTTTAAGGGAGTAGAATCTGTGTAAAGTCTTCAATACTAAAGCAACCCCAGGATACAAACTTGAGTGCATATATGTAAAGTAGAATTAAACCCTGAAATTAGAAGCCCGATGACTCCTGAACAATTTCTTGAATTTGCCAGAGTTTTACCAGAACCTTTACTTCTGGTGAGTGGAGAGGGTCAGGTGTTGGCTACTAATAAACCAGTAGCAGATTTGTTGGGGTTACGCCGTCAGCAACTGCAGGGAAAAATGCTCTTTGAACTTGTAACTGAGTCTACCAACGATATAGTAAAGTACCTACAAGCTTGTTCAAGTAGCAGGGCAATGGTTATTGGCGCCTTGACTTTACGACAGAATGATGAACAAACATTAATATGTCGTAGTCAAGGAGCCGTTATTCAACCTTGGTCTCCTGAATCTTCAGGTTTAATTCTCTTACGCTTAGAAAATAGAACTTTAGCCAGCAGTAATTTCGTTCTCCTGAACCAAAAAATTGATGAATTAGCAAAAGAAGTTCAGAGACGTAAACAGGCGGAAGAAGCACTCAAGAAAGTAAATCAAGAGCTAGAAATTCGGGTTGATCAACGTACAATGGCTTTGCAAAAAACATTAAAGGAACTGCAACTTACCCAAACTCAGCTGATCCAATCTGAGAAAATGTCTAGTTTAGGTCAGATGGTGGCTGGTATTGCCCATGAAATTAATAACCCCGTGAGTTTTATTTATGGGAACCTTCACCACGCCCATAAATACACTCAGGATTTACTTAAATTGTTGAAAATTTATCAACAAATTTATTCAAATCCTCCTTCACAAGTCCAAGATCAAATAGAAGAAATAGACTTAGATTTTTTGATTCAAGATATAACTGAACTCTTCCAGTCAATGAAAGTAGGAGCAGAACGCATTCAGGAAATTGTTAAATCACTACGTAACTTTTCCAGACTTGATGAAGCAGAAGTTAAGCAAGTTAATATCCATGAAGGAATTGATAGTAGTTTAATGATTTTGAAGCATCGCCTACAAGCTAGGCATGAGTACCCAGAAATCACAGTCATCAAAAAATATAGTCAACTGCCGAATGTCACTTGCTACCCTGGTCAACTCAACCAAGTGTTTATGAATATTCTTGCTAATGCGATCGATGCACTAGAGGCATCGGCAATAAATTCACAAACAACTGATAATCAAAAACTGACAAAGAATAATCTCCAAATTCAAATTAAAACTGAGGTAATTGATGAAAAATGGATAGAGATTAGTATTGCTGATAATGGTTTGGGGATAAATGAACAAGTTCGCTCAAAGGTATTTGATCCGTTTTTCACCACTAAAGCTGTGGGCAAAGGTACTGGACTGGGGCTATATATAAGCTATCAGATTATAGTTGAAAAACATAACGGACAACTTAGTTGTTTTTCTGTTGTCGGAAAAGGTGCAGAATTTGTAATTAAGATACCTATTAGCTCAGGTTAATAAAATTTAATTACTACTTTAGTATTTTTGTCAAAAATCAAGATGATGATCATCTATTAGTATTGGTGTTCTTTATATTTTGCCCCGGAAGATCCCCCCAGCTGCCTTTTTTAAGGGAGGTTGGTGGGATAAAGTCTTATCCGAACCGGATTGTAAGTACGCCAAAGTCTTCTGGTACGTCCGCTATACGTAGCTTGCTTCCCCGTTCGCGCAACGATCGCACTTAGCTCCAAATTATCTAGTTTCTCAGCCGAAGAAAGCATCTCTTACTATATATTACCGCAAATGCGCTGATATTTTAATTTCCCCTCTTTATAAATTCCGCAAAAACACTGTTACGTTATTTGTGCTTGTGATCAAAACTTAGACCATCCAGTTTATTAGGGTGTGTTTATGACCAACCCTGTAAAGACGGTTATCCAAGTCAATCTGGAGATTGCTCTAGAACTAGCTCAAGAATTGGAGCAAGCTCCATACACTCAACTCAGTACTTATTATTTGGAGACTTTACGGGAGTTCGGATGTCCTGATACTGAACTCCCAGTTAACTTACAAACTCGTGATCAATAGCTAAACTTTATCACAGGCTTTACATCTTATGCTTTTGGGAAGGTACAAAGTGTACAAAGAATTGATTGAAGATACATTTCATGATTCAGAAGGGACAGCAGAAACTACTTTTCCTGCTACAGATAAGGATTTGCTAATTTTAATAGAAAAGTTTTTAGGGTTTGAAATTCCCCCAAAGGTTTTTTTGCAAGCTATAGCCATTGCTGATTACGACTGTGCAGCGGCTTTTCGCTATGTTGAGAATTATTTGATTGTCCTCAAGAATAAGAAGAATTGGAAGCAGAAGAAATTACTTGTGTTAGGGTGTTCAACTAGATTTGACAATAATTGACGTGCTTCTTCACAAGTTAACTAAAAACGAATCGGATTTAGATAAGATAATTTGCACGACCAATGTAGAGACGTTGCATTAGCTTCATCTCTACATATATTTTTCCCACAGCGACAAGAAACAACAATTAGAATTTATCTAGAAGCATAAAGTACGATCTTTATTAGATCAAGTATTTTTATGTGTCTCGTAATTCCTAATTACGTTAGCAAGTCATCGTACTCTTACAGAGAAGCAAGCTACGCTTTTAGCGTCTCGTAGAGAGCGTCATTACGAATTACGAATTAGTATTACTCCTGCCAAGACAAACTTGTTCATAACTTTTACCAGCCATATCCCAAGTAAATTCTGTTTCTACTAGTTGTCTGCCGTTGTGAGACAATTCTGAACGCAGATATGGATGATCAAATAGTTGACTAATAGCAGTGACGTATTCCGCCGGTTTATTGGCTCGTAATGCCCGTAATATATGACTAGCACCATCTACGGCTAATCCTTCTAAGCCGCGATCGCTTGCCACTAAAGGTACACCAGCGGCCATTGCCTCTAAAGTTTTATTTTTAATGCCAAACCCAGTCCGCATGGGTACAACGCAGATGGTGGCTTGATGTAAATATTCTACCATCGAAGGCACACGCCCAATCACATTAATTCCTGGTTTTTCAGCAAGTGCTAAAACTTCTGGCACCGGATGAGAACCGACAATATCAAAAGTTGTATCTGGATACAATTTTTGGACTTCTGGCAAAACTTCGTTACTGAAAAAGCAGACAGCATCAATGTTTGCTAAATTATCCATTGCACCAATAAAAATTAAGCGATGTCCTCCTGGATCGGTGGTACGGTTGGGGAAAGAAACTAAATCTACGCCATTGGAAATAACTGTAATTTCACTATTGGGGTTAAACTCTTGTAGTTGAATTTTATCTTCTTCTGTTGTGGCGACAATTGCGGTAAATTTAGCACAGTAGTTTTGCTCATAACGACGCAAAAGTGGCAGATTAATTTTGTCTCGGAGTGAATTTTCTGAAATGCCTGTTGTTAGTTGGTTCCGACAGGTAGCGTAAACAGAACTATGAACATTAACTATGGTTTTTAGCTGTTTGGGAAAATGCGATTGGATGTAAATTTCATTAACACTATGTTCACAGGTAATTACATCACATTTCCCCGCTTCCACCCAGTTATCAATCCATGTTTGCATCTCAACTGAGTAGCGGTTGAGTACGCTTGGCGGTGTCCCCTGTTGTAAAAATCTCCCAAATCGCTGTATTTTCTGGAATATTCCGGTGGTTGCAGAATCTGGCGGACGTTCAAAAACGGCTAGATGATCTACATAATCGCGTAATCCTGCTAATTCTGCGTCTGTAACATCTTCCGCACGTTGAGTCACCAGAGTAACAGTATGGCGTTGACTTAGGTATTTAAGTAAATTAAATGTCCTTACTTGGGTTCCCCCGCGCGTTGGGGGGTAGGGAAAGGTGGAAGATAACATTAATATGTTCATATAAATGATCAATCAAATGTGATATATATACCATGACCTGATTAGAGGCTGTATGTCATTAGATCCCTCTAGCCCACGTTAAAAAGCTACCCTATACACACCAGTCTCTGTTGACACAATTTACGGTTTATCGAATAGCCCAAAGAAACCTCACCCTGGTTTTGCGTAGCAAAACCAGTCCCTCTGCGTAAGTTCGGAGAGGGATGTCCTTGAGGACGGGTGAGGTTTTTGTTTTGGGTAATTTGATGACTTGTCTGTACACCCTAGCATAAAAAGGGGGGAATTTCTAAAGCCCTCTTTTTTAGGGGGGGGATCTGAGTGCGTAATTCCGATGATCATGATTAAAGATCACAGCATAATCAAACCTAGTCGCACACCTACAGCAACAGCTTCGGTGCGGCTGGAGACACTCAGCTTTAGTCGGGTTGGGATAATTGAGAATGCTGCAAGATATCAGTAAACCCAACTTTGGAACGCAAATTCTGATAGTTCCGAGTTCAGAGGCTCAACGTTTGAGCAAAAAGGTCGAATGAATAAAAAATTTAGATAAATATTGACAGAGCTAGTTAAACCCATCCCAAATTAGGATTATTCCTCCTTAGTAGGTCTTTCGCCAACTGCGATCGCTAACTCAACTAACACTCCACCCCGCACAACTTGGACGTTGACAATAAGATTTTTGTGCAAACGTTCTTAGATATTCATATCGTGCCGTTTTATCAACACAGATGACATCGGAAGAATGGGGAGAATTCATCCTAGAAAAATGGCTAGGATTTATATAAGTTTTTGGCGTTGCTAAATCAAGATATGAATAACCTGCTCACTCCATCTAACAAATTACCTCTATATGGCAAGAGAATTTTAGTCACAGCACCGAGAAATTATGCTTATAGGTTATCTGAAGAAATCATCAAACAAGGTGGTTTACCTGTTCTCATGCCTACTATCGAAACCTGCTATTTATCAAACTACACTAAGTTAGATAATGCTCTGGAACGCATAAGCGAATTTGATTGGATTATCTTCACCAGTAGAAACGGCATCATTGCATTTTTTCAGCGCATGAATGATTTAGATATTCCTGTATCTGTGCTAAAAAATTGTCACTTATCTGCATTGGGAAAAGATGCAGAAAGCTTATTATCTTTTTGTGGCAAAGTAGATTTAATTCCTACAGAATCTAGCCCAGCCGGAATTGTCGCTGAATTAGCAAAACTACCAGCAATTCACCAGAAAAAAGTGCTGATACCGACTCCAAAAGTCATAGGTTTGCTTGAGCCTGATGTTGTACCCAATTTGATTACGGATTTGCAGAAATTAGGTATAGAAGTAACTCGCGTATCCTCTTATATTACACAGGGTTTAGATAAAAATATCTACAGTATTGAATTAAACCTGATGCGTCAAGGAATGATCGATATAATTGCCTTTAGTAGCACGGCGGAAGTAGAAAGCTTTTTGACAATGGTCAACTCGCAAAGCGATTATGAAGATTGTATCATTGCATGTTTTGGCCCTTATACAACTGCTAATGCCCAAAAGTTGGGTATGAATGTCTCCATTGTGTCTAGGGATTATAGTTCATTTGAGGGATTTGCTGAAGCGATCGCAGAATTTTTTACTCTCAGTTCCAGTTCCCACTCAGCGCTTGGTGATGTAGGGTAATCAACCACATTTCACTCTAGACTAGCTGCACATAAACCCGTAGTATCGGAAATAGAGTTTATCTTAACTAGGGACTGTTACATGGCAACTTACAAGGTGACATTACGTACTCCAGATGGAGAAAAAACAATTGAAGTCCCTGATGATGAGTACATCCTAGAGATTGCTAACGAGGAAGATCATCTAGACTTGCCCTATTCCTGTAATGCTGGTTCTTGCTCTAGCTGCACCGGGAAACTGATTTCAGGTACAGTTAACCAAGATGATCAGAATTTCTTAGACGACGATCAAATTGACGCGGGATTTGTCCTCACCTGCGTTACCTATGCCACTTCTGACTGTGTAATCCAAACCCATCAAGAAGATGCGCTTAACGCTTAACTAACAAATGTGGATTTAATCAAGAGCAAGTTTTATTGGATGCGTTAGAACATTCGTCCCAGCGCAACTAAAATCTGAAATGGTGCGTTATCCTACGCAATAACATACTCTACAAGATTTAAAATTTTGCACTTTCCTAATAAATCTGTATACGCTGAGTAATTCACAGTAAAAAGCGCTTTATAAAAGGGGAGCGCTTTTTATTTATAAACACTGAGAGGCTTAGATCCCCGACTTCTTAAAGAAGTCGGGGATCTTTTTGTTAGTAACTCATTTAGGATTGCTATATGCGTAGCGTATCCTACAAATGTTTAGTATCTTCAGACGACTAATGATCATAATTAGACCCGTTGTATTTTTTTAATTTCACAGAGATAATAAGAAATTACTAAGAACGTACTGATAATAGATATGTCAACAAGTTGGATTTACCTTATTGCAGCAATAGTCTTTGAAGTTTCAGGTACAACTTGTATGAAGTTATCGCAAGGATTTACTAAAATAGTTCCTTCGGTATTAATATTTGTCTTCTATGGACTTTGTTTTAGTTTTTTTACCCTTGCTCTCAAGAGACTTGAAGTGAGTGTGGCTTATTCTGTCTGGGCTGGATTGGGAACTATCCTAATTGCGATTATTGGTATTATCTGGTTTCGTGAATCTGCGTCATTCATTAAACTTTTGTGGATCGCCTTAATAATCATCGGGGTAATTGGCATAAATGCAAGTCAATAATTGAAGCTCAAAATTTATTAAACCCAGCAGAACGACGATAAAGCAACCAAATAAACAACGGTGAACCCAGTAAGGCAGTGACCGAACCTACTGGTAGTTCTACTGCTCCTAGTCTAGAGAGTAAATCTGCAAAAGTCAGTAACCATGCACCTGCAAGGGCGGAAAGTGGTAAAACAAAGCGATGATCTGTACCAACGATGAGGCGGACAGCGTGAGGGACAACAAGACCAACAAATCCAATCAAACCACTGATGCTGACTGCACCTGCGGCTAATAGAGTGGCGACACCACCAATTAACAAACGCGATCGCACCAACGAAACCCCCAAACCTACAGCCAAATCATCTCCCAAAGCCAGCACATTTACCGATCGCGCCAGCAAGCATCCCCCGATCAATGCCACGATGATGTAGGGTCCAGACGTAGCAATTTCTTGCCAACCCCGTCCATTGAGACTACCAACCAGCCAACTCAGCGCAATTTGAATTTGACCGTCTTCAGCTAAAACCAGCAATGTACTTTGGATAGCACCAAATAAAGAACTCACCGCCACTCCGCCTAAAATCAACCGCTCAACAGAAATTCCCGATCCCGAACGACCGATCAAAATCACGATCACTGAAGTCAAAATTGCCCCCATCCACGCTGCTAAAGGAATTGCGATCGGGAATATTTGCCACACGATCATCACAATCACAATTAATCCTGCACCTGCTGAAATGCCCAAAATAAATGGATCAGCAAGACTATTACGTAACATTCCTTGCAGCAGTGCCCCTGACATTCCCAAAGCTGCGCCGACAATCAGAGCAGCTATAATGCGCGGGAGACGCAAATCCCAGAGAATTGTCTGTTTAACCGGATCGCCTTTGCGGAGTATAGCTTGCCAAAATTCCGACATATTTAAGGGTACTGCTCCTTGAGAAAGCGACAGCGCTAGCGTTACCACCAGTGCTGTACCAAAGAGTAAAACAGCCCAAAATAGGCGGTGTTCACTAAAAATTGTCTGAAATGGTCTAGTCAAATTTAGATATGTATTTTTTTTAACGTGTCCCGGAAGTCCCCACCTTCAATGTACTCTAATGGTAGGTATTGTGAGCACAACGACCGCGCTCAGTGACCACGGGGGATGTTCGGGTTGGCGGAACCTCTCGTAGAGAAGCGTCACGAAGTGAGGATTGCATCTGGAATTGATTTTTTACTTGGTAAAAAATCAATTCCAGATGTATGACGAATTCCCAGGATTTTCTGGTAAGATATTTAGTGTCTTGACCCTCCGGGTTCAAAATCGCTCTTTGAGGGAAACCCTCAAGACCGCGTTTTTCACCATCAATGCCACAAGCGAAAACCTTTTCTTATAGGTATATGTTGCAAGAGAACTCTTCTCTTCTCTTCGAGAGGCTGCGCCAACGAGAGGCTTCTCTTTCAGAGACGCTAACGCGAACGCCAACGACTTCGCTCAGGGTAAAAGATTTGGGTCTTGGGAACCAGGACTCCTGACAAGAGGAGGGAATGTCAGACTTTCTAGTACTACGGAGTTCTGGAGGCTATTCCCGATGAATTGGGAGAGCTACGTCCGTCTTACGGCGGAGTAGTTCACATATAATCTGTCACAAACACAGATGCATTGGGCATGGGACATTGGATACGAGGGAGAGGGAGTTAAAATTTAAACGTTGACCTTCTGATGCTCGAAGTTGACCTTCTGAGGGTGAACTTTTAAGTTTTAACTTTCCATCCCCAATGCCCCATGCCCCATCCCCAACTACGTCAACTCCAGCCCACCTTGATAACCAGTAACAATGCGGCCACCATCCTTGAGGATGTGGACTTCTATTTGATCGCTAGCCCAGGTAATCTGGTCTTGAAAAGCTGGATTTAACACCCGAACCCGTTGATTGCTAGAAGAAACTGGAGAGTTGGGAGAATTAATTGCCAGAGATTGTACAAAAGGCCCGTCAATCAGGATATCGAGTTGTTCTAACAATGCTTGGGAACTTGGCGGCGCAGATTGTGACTGTAGCTGCTTAAGAGTGAACCCAGTAAAAGACATTACATTTAACCCAGCAGCTTTTACCTTCCGAGCTAAAGATGCCAGTGCAGTTGCTTGCCAAAAGGGTTCTCCACCAGAAAACGTTACACCCATATTGCGGGGATTGCTGAGAATATTCTCCGCAAGGGTATCAACAGCAATCAATTGGTTAGCTTCAAATGACCAAGAGTTAGTATTAAAGCAGCCAGGACACTCACGAAGACAACCTTGTACCCAGACGACTGCACGACAACCAGGGCCATTAACTTCTGACTGATCGACGTAACCCATAATGTTGAGATAGCCTGGGGGAATTTCCATCTCTTTAACTCCTTTTAGCCATTGCCTGTTAACCGTTAACTATAGCGAATCTCCAGTTATATAACCGTGACAATGGTCATATAACTGGAGAAGCAGGAGCAAAGCCGGAGACGTTTCCTTTGTTCTCCGGTCAGGAGTCAAATCAATATGGTTTGGTTAAGCCAAAAACCAGATACACTGAGGGTTAGTATCAAAGCCTATACTGCCACTGACACTGGCAATCAGGCTATGTCCGCGTTCCTGATGACGTTACTCACCACATCATTAGGAGAGTTATAAGCGATCGTGCTGTTGTAGTTCACTGTGGTAGTGCCAGAGTTATAGTTGTAAATGCCTCCACCATCACCGATCTCATAACCACCAGAACTGAGTTTGATTTTGAAAGCGGTATTGAGAATGATAATGCTGTTGTCCACCGTTAGAGCGGCATTATTGTAGACGCCACCGCCAAAGTGTGCTTCATTGTCAGTAATGATGCTATTACTGAGGGTAACGATGCCTAATTTATCAGAGCTGCCGTTATTAAGGGCAGATCCATAGATGTCGCCGCCATCGTCGCCATTATTGTAAATGCCACCGCCGGCTTTCCCTGCGTGATTGCCATTAATGATGCTATTAATCACGTTAACAATGCCTAATTGATTGTAGTTGCCGTACTCGTTAGAGCTAGAGTTGTAGATGCCGGCGCCGTAGTCCTTGGCATAGTTATCACTCATGATGCTATTATTACTCACCAATAGATTGCCATTATTGTAGATGCCGCCCCCAGTGGATGCATAATTCTTAGTCACAGTGCTATTGCTCACCTTAAAGGTGCCATATCCGAGAATATCTGGGCTATGGTAGCCAACGAGGATAAACCCCTGGTTATAGATGCCGCCGCCTTCGATTGCCGTGTTGCTACTGATGGTGCTGTTATTCACGATTATAGTGCCATAACCAGCAATACCGCCGCCGTATGACGCACTGTTACCATTAATGGTGCTGTTATTTACGGTTATAGTACCGGCAATTATATTAGCTCCGCCGTCATTCTCGCCGCCATTGTAGATACCGCCGCCGTATGAGGCAGTGTTGCCATTAATGGTGCTGTTATTAACGGTTATAGTGCCATCGCCCTCGTTAAGACTGCCGCCGCCATCATAGATACCACCGCCGTATGAGGCACTGTTGCCACTGATGGTGCTGTTACTCACTGATAGGGTGACACCAGTGTAAATGCCGCCGCCGTCACTGGCCTTATTGCCACTGATAACACTATCACTCACGGTTATAGTGCCTTCATAGATACCATAGATACCGCCGCCATATTCGGCAGTGTTGCCACTGATGGTACTCTTATTCACTGATAGGATGCCAGAACTGAAGATGCCGCCGCCACCGTAATAACTGGATCTGAAGCTGACGCTGTTCCCATTGATGAGGCTGTTATTCACGGTTATAGTACTACGTTCGTAACCATAGATACCGCCGCCGTCGTATGACGCAGTGTTACCGCTAATGGTGCTATTACTTACGGTAACGATACCTATATTGGATCTGCCGTTCTTGTTAAAGACATAGTTGTAGATGCCGCCACCTTCGCCGCCTGCCGAGTTATCACTGATAGTGCTTTTACTCACCGATAGGGTGCCAGAGCTGTTGATGCCGCCGCCGTTGCTGGCCTTGTTACCACTGATGAGGCTATTACTGACGGTTAGAGTGCCTTCGCTGTAGATGCCGCCGCCTGCGTCCGCAGCCGAGTTGCCAGTGATGGTGCTGTTGTTTACAGTGAACCTGCCAGAGCTAGAGTTGTAAATGCCGCCTCCGTCCACAGCCGAGTTGCCAGTGATGATGCTGTCGCTCAAGGTAAAAACGCCTGCATTGGAGATTGCACCGCCTCCTGCGGCATTTTTATAGCTATTAGTAATAGTCAGCCCCTTGATTGCAGCTGTTACACCACTGCCAATGTCAAAAACACGGTTAGCACTATTATCACTAATAGTTAGTAAGCTCGGATTTGTACCTTGAATGGTAAGGTTATCTGTGATATTCAGACTACTACCACTCAAACTGATGGTATGAGCGATCGCATCAGTAAACAGTCCACCAAATTTGATGATGTCGCTTCCTGTAAGGGCATTGGCATCTAGAATTGCCTGTCGCAGTGAACCTGTACCACTGTTGTTGATGTTAGTAACGGTAAATATAGACATTGAGATTACTCCGATTTTTTTCAGGTGTATAAAGGTTGCGCTCAATGCTCGTGTTTTTACTAATACGAGTCTTGAACATTTTTTCTACTGCTCAATGAATATTTAAGAGTGAGTTTTGTCAAAGAGCATAAATTTTTACGCTGTTGTAAACAGCGCTGGGTGTTATGTATAAAAAAATACTCATTTCTGGAATTTGCTGAGTTATCGTCAAACCCAACTCCATTTTGGGTTTTTCTACAATTCAATCCAAATTACTGATTTCCATAACCAAATCTTTAATACAGCACGGCATCAATCCAGCTACCCTCTTAATTAACAAGACTTGGGGCTTAACACCCTTGTTAAAGGTAAGCAAACTTACGCCATACTATATTAGGGAATTGCCTTCTCAAACTCTAAAAGGTTCTGAAATATACTTAAATTCCAAAACTTTTGTAGTACAGATTACATATAAGTATGAAGTGAGAATTTAAAATTTACTGAGAGTTTATTTTACTTCATATTTTCTCAGTTGAGAATCCGATTTTAGTTTTAAAAATACTAAGCAAGAATTACGACACCAAGCTGAAATCTGCTGTTTAAAGAGTGAGTCCAGACGTTGGGTAATGTTCAGCTGATGGTTGATGACTAATGACTAATAAGAGAAAAACTTTGGGGGGTTTGGAAAAGTCCGCTTTAAGTTACTAGACTGAAGTTAGTTGCCCAATTAGCATTGACTCTCCCATAGATAGAATAGATGACTCAACAAACTTCTAGAATTTGTATCCTTGGCGGAGGCTTTGGTGGTCTCTACACAGCCCTGCGCTTAAGCCAATTACCTTGGGAATCTACGCAAAAACCCGAAATTGTTCTGGTAGATCAAAGCGATCGCTTCCTATTCTCTCCTTTACTTTACGAATTACTCACTGGCGAACTGCAAACCTGGGAAATTGCCCCACCCTTTGAAGAACTTTTACAAGGTACAGGGGTGCGTTTTTATCAAGGGGTTGTGTCGGGAATTGACATTGACCAGCGACAGGTAAATATAGATCAAGGACCAGAAATCCCTTACGACCGATTAGTACTGGCGCTAGGAGGTGAGACACCGCTAGATTTAGTGCCAGGTGCAACAGCCTACGCCTACACATTCCGGACAATCTCTGATGCCTATCGTTTAGAAGAACGCCTGCGATTTTTAGAAGAATCGGATGCTGACAAAATTCGGGTGGCGATCGTTGGGGCTGGCTACAGTGGTGTAGAGTTAGCCTGTAAGTTAGCCGACAGATTAGGGGAAAGAGGACGTTTTCGGATTATTGAAATCGCTGACCAAATTTTGCGAACTTCTCCAGAGTTTAACCGGGAAGCAGCAAAGAAAGCAATAGAAGCCCGTGGCGTGTTTCTTGATTTAGAAACCAAAGTGGAATCAATAGAGCAAAATACCATTTCCCTAGAGTACAAAAACCAGTTAGACACGATTCCGGTGGATTTGGTAATTTGGACAGTGGGAACCAGAGTTGCACCGGTAGTAAAATCTCTTCCCCTGAAGCAGAATCAGCGTGGTCAAATCAGCACTACATCTACTCTGCAAGTCTTTGATTATCCAGAAATCTTTGCTTTGGGAGATTTAGCAGACTCTCATGATGCTGAAGGACAGCAAGTCCCCGCTACCGCCCAAGCTGCTTTTCAACAAGCTGATTATACTGCTTGGAATATCTGGGCAACTCTGACTAATCGCCCCCTCCTTCCTTTCCGCTACCAACAGTTAGGAGAAATGATGGCATTAGGAATAGACAACGCCACTCTCACCGGTTTGGGAATTAAACTAGATGGGCGCTTGGCATACGTCGCCCGCCGTATTGCCTATTTATATAGGTTGCCAACTTTAGATCATCAACTCAAAGTTGGTTTTAATTGGCTAGTCCGTCCAATTATCGAAATACTTTCTCAGTAACTTAAGGTTGGGCTTTGGGCACTTGTACTGAACCTTGTCGTTGGCGCAGCCTCTCGTAGAGAAGTATTGGGCATTGATGCCCCAGTCCCGATTCAATTTTGAGTTAGTCAAGTACTAAAGTTTTTAACAAACCAAAATCTAAAATTCCAGATTTAAAATCTTCAAACTTTGATGGAACAACCGAAAGTTATTTTTTTAGATGCTGTAGGCACACTTTTCGATGTCAAAGGTGGTGTAGGTGAAGTTTATAGTCAGATAGCTCAAGAATTTGGCGTTACAGTTGCAGCTGAAAGATTAAATACAAGCTTTATCCAAAGCTTTAAAGCAGCACCGCCGCCAATATTTCCAGATGTAGAAATGCAAGATATTCCCCAGCGCGAGTTTGATTGGTGGCGGATAATTGCCTTGAACACTTTTGAAGGTGCAGGTGTTCTCAAGGAATTTTCTGACTTTTCGGCTTTTTTTAGCGAACTTTACATCCACTTTGGCACAGGCGAACCGTGGTTTGTCTATCCCGATGTCATACCAGCTTTAATTAATTGGCGGCGGTTGGGAGTTAGCTTGGGGGTGCTGTCCAATTTCGATTCGCGGATTTACTCAGTATTGCAAAGTTTGGGATTGAGAGAGTTTTTTACCTCCGTGACCATTTCTACGCAGGTACGTGCAGCTAAACCCGATCCTCAAATTTTTGCTATTGCCTTAGATAAACATAAATGTTCGCCAGAGGCTGCATGGCATATTGGGGATAGCATTAGAGAAGATTACCACGGTGCTAAAGCAGCTGGCTTGAGAGGTGTTTGGATTAACCGTGGGACATGAAGCAGATAGGTGACGGAAGAATATGGGTTTGTGCTGATGGTTTTGGGCTGACGCGATCGCTTATTTGCCGACTTGATAGCGATCGCAGCAGAGTTACTCATCATCAAATTAGAAGAAGATTCAGCAAATTCTCTACAGTGGCTAAAATGAGCGCTTGATCAGGCTTCTGAAAATCTTTTTGTTCTCCCATCTTGTTACTCGCACGCCTAACAAAATCAGAGGAGGCAGTTTTTCTCCTGCCTCATTCAAGATGGTATTCTGACCATAGACTAGATTATTTGCCCTTATACACTGAGAGCTTTAATGTCTTATTATTAGCTCAAAAACCTATGCCAGCCCCGTAATTATCGTTAAATGCTGAAGCAAACTTTTCCTTCCCCTGAAGCACTCCGACGGTTCCCTTTTGGACTAGCTGATATTGCCCTGATTCTTGGCACATTAGTATTACTGGCACTGATTGCGCGTGTCGGTGCTGGAACGTTGGTGAGCTTTGTACCACCAGATGTAGTGCCAGGTATCAGCCTCGACCCGCGTAATCTGCCGTATTATGCTGGGCGCTCAACCCTGCGAATGTTTATTGCTCTGTTTTACTCAACGCTGTTCACCTTAATTTATGGCTACATTGCGGCTAAAAGCCCTCGTGCTGAACGAGTTCTGATTCCGCTACTAGATATTTTACAGTCAGTTCCAGTACTAGGTTTTTTATCGATCACAGTTACAGGTTTTATTGCCCTGTTTCCCGGAAGCCTATTAGGACTAGAGGCAGCATCGATTTTTGCAATTTTCACCAGCCAGGTCTGGAACATGACCTTTTCGTTCTACCACTCACTGAAAACAC
Organism: Nostoc sp.; assembly: GCF_054880495.1. Classification (NCBI taxonomy): domain Bacteria; kingdom Bacillati; phylum Cyanobacteriota; class Cyanophyceae; order Nostocales; family Nostocaceae; genus Nostoc; species Nostoc sp. Next base: position 44,285 of record NZ_JBTYKD010000069.1, on the reverse strand, counting down.
TGCCACCGGAACTGGATGAGGCCGTAAGGCTCTATCGGTTGTCGGGATGGCAGAGGTTCACCAAGCTGGAATTGCCTACGGCAATGATTGGGCTGCTTTGGAATGCAATGATGAGTTTTGGAGGTGGCTGGTTTTTTGTAGCTGCGAGTGAAGCGATCAGCGTACTGAAGCAGCAATACACATTACCGGGAATTGGCTCCTACGTAGCAGCCGCAGTTGTAGCTGAGAATTTACCTGCCCTGGGTTGGGCGGTATTGACGATCGCGGTGGTGATTGTGATAGTAAATCAATTGTTCTGGCGACCCTTAATCGCCTGGGCGGATAAGTTCCGGTTGGAACAGAGTGCAGCAGCACAAGCGCCCGAATCCTGGGTCTACGATTTGCTAAAAGCAGCCCGAATTCCTCGTCTGCTAGGGCGAGTGCTAGATCCTTTGGCTGAAGCGATCAACCACATTCTGTCATTGCTAACGCCACCTCGGACTCCCCGTGCTGTGAAGACTGGTGGGCAGGAAGTAGGCGATCGCCTCTACAACTTGATGTTGCTGGTCATGATTGGTGGGCTATTGGTTGTCGGGTTACACTTCATTGTGACAACGGTAGGACTGGGTGAAGTCCTCAAGACCTTTGGGCTGGCATTACTGACTCTGTTACGTGTACTGGTGTTACTAATATTTTCAACTTTAGTTTGGACACCTGTGGGAGTGGCAATTGGGTTTAATCCCCGACTAGCAACTTTGTTGCAGCCCGTGGTGCAATTCCTGGCCTCCTTTCCAGCAAACTTTATCTTTCCCTTCGCTACACTATTCTTCATCCGTTCCCATATCAGCATTGATTGGGGTAGTATTCTCTTGATGTCCCTGGGCGCTCAGTGGTACATCCTCTTCAACTCCATTGCTGGAGCGATGAGCATCCCAACGGATCTGCGCGAGATGGCAACCAGCCTCGGTTTACGTGGTTGGCGGCTGTGGCGCAAGTTAATCATTCCTGGCATCTTCTCCGCCTCGGTAACAGGTGGCGTCACTGCTACCGGTGGGGCATGGAACGCCAGCATTGTCTCAGAGGTTGTCGCTTGGGGGCAAACCACTCTGACGGCCAACGGATTGGGAGCATATATTGCTCAGGCAACAGCAGCAGGTGACTGGCCTCGCATTACACTGGGGATTGGGATGATGAGCCTATTTGTTGTCGGGCTGAACAGAGTGTTTTGGCGACGACTGTATGAACTAGCAGAAACCAAATACCATCTTTAAACCATCGCTCACTAGAGGCGCAAACATGACATCTACGAAAGTTACTAATAATGTACTAATCGCTGTCGAACAGGTCAATAAGAGTTTTCCGCGCCCAGAGGGCAAAGGTGAGTTTAACGTTCTCCGCAACATTAATCTAACGGTAGCTGCGGGTGAAGTACTAGCATTGCTGGGGCGCAGTGGCAGTGGCAAAAGTACCTTACTACGGATTATGGCAGGCTTGATTCCCCCAAGTGAAGGAAGGGTGAGCAGCAATGGTAAACCCCTGCGAGGTGCCAACCCAGATGTAGCAATGGTATTTCAAAGCTTTGCACTGCTACCCTGGCTAACAGTACAGGAAAACGTCGAGTTAGGGCTAGACGCGCAGGGTGTTGGTCGGAATGAGCGACGACAACAAGCGCTTAAAGCCATTGACTTGGTGGGCTTAGATGGTTTTGAGAGTGCCTATCCTAAAGAGTTGTCTGGGGGGATGAGGCAGCGGGTTGGCTTTGCCAGGGCATTTGTGCTGGAGCCGAAAGTACTATTTATGGATGAGCCGTTTAGCGCCCTAGATGTGTTGACGGCTGAGAACCTGCGGGGTGAAATTGATGATTTATGGAATGCCGGCACCTTTCCGTCTAAAAGCATTTTGATTGTCACCCACAACATTGAAGAAGCGCTGTTTCTGGCAGATCGAGTAATTATCTTGGGATCAAATCCGGGGTATATCCGCGGTGAGGTTGTGATTGATTTGCCGCGGCCTCATGACCGCACCAGCATCCGCTTCAAATCGCTGATCGACTATATCTACACGGTGATGACTAACCCAGAAGTGGAAGTGAGTGGGGCAGTTGCAGCACCCACATCACCTGTACAAGCACCGAGGCCTGGCGCAATCCAACAATCGCCCTATGCCAAACTCCTCCCCCACGTCAGAATCGGTGGTATTAGCGGTCTACTGGAGCTAATTGTTGATCAACCAGAAGGTAAGGATGATATTCCTCGCCTAGCAGAACGAATCCAATTATCAGTTGATGATCTGTTACCAATGCTTGATGCAACTGTGATGCTGGGCTTTGCTGAAGTTGCACAGGGAGATGTTAAGCTGACCGAAATTGGGCAAGATTTCGCAACTACAACCATTCTCCGCAGTAAAGACTTGTTTCGGCAGCAGGTGCTGGAAAAGGTGCCAGTTGTAGTTAGTATGGTGCAGACATTGCGGGAAAAACGGAATCGGTCAATGCGTGCGGATTTCTTTATCGATTTACTTGAGGAATACTATCCCCATGAAGAAGCGGAGCGGCAATTTGCCACAGCTGTAGATTGGGGGCGTTATGCCGAACTGTTTGAGTATGATGCTAGTGAAGATAGACTATATTTGCCGGAGCTAGCAGCAGTTCAAACTCGTGAATCTGAAGCGATGGATTGAGGAATGAAGCGGATGAGGGGGATGAGGGGGATGCTTTCAATTCAGCAACGCCAAATTTTTAAAGTGGAATCCAATCTAATCTATCAATCCATTCTTTCGTCTCAGTCGCTTCCCAAATCAAATAAATTGTTTCTGCCCAATACTAAAATTCCCACTGGAACGCAACCAAACTAGTCTCTAAATATGTCCTCCATCTCTCCAGTGTTCTGCTAGATGTTCGGGCATACTTTTGCGGTTGTCTGTAACCAATATTCGTTGGGATAATTTCATGTAGCGTAGGATATCTGGGTCAAGCGTACCGAATGGTGGTGCTTCGGCATCGCCTACGTGCAGAATATCTATTGCTGGATTGAGGCGCAAAACAGCTATTTTCAGCTTAGGCAACAAATATTTCATCAAGGAGAAAAGGTATCTTCACCAAGAGTTTAGCAACTCCTGCTCACGTTGCGCCTTTAATGCTCTTAAACGTTGCATCAAAGGTGAAGGATTAGCTGATAATTCTTGATAGCGCTGTTCTCGCCAGTTTGCTAGCCGCAACATATAAGCATCTATTTCAACACGATTATGCAGGTAGTGGGTAAGCGTCGCATAAATTTTCTCCAAATTCAGGGAAGGTAATTCTTCTAGAATTTGCTCCGGTGAACATCCTTGCAGGTAATATTGAATCACATTTTGAACCTCACACGACTGAAAGTCGCGTGATTCCTGCTTCAAATTCCTAAGTGAGTTTTGTAAGGCAAATTTATCTACCTCTTGGAGCCATTCAATCTCTTTCTTGAGTAGAGTTAATCGCTTAACTCATAACTAGAAGTCACGAGTGTGCGGCTTGCGGAAATCAATACCAATGCGATGGCCTTTGAGACGGATGTCATCTAGGTCTAAAAACTCAAAATAATCTTCTAGTTGCATTCATCTACCTCTGTAGGGTCTTTTAGCATTATCTATCCTAATTGCCATTAAAACCTCGTTTACAGCCAGAGGCTGGAAATGCTGCTCATTGCGACTCTGCCGCGAGTCAGGGAGGCGGAGCCTCAATGAACGGCATTCCCAGTCTGAGACTGGGAACGAGGTAAAATTCAAAGTCTCTCTCCTTTTAGGAGAGAGGTTTTCCAGATACCCTGAAAAGTCAGATTTAGGTAAAGGTATGACTATTCTAGCGATCGCCTGATCAATTTCCCACTCACTGCAAAACCTAACTACTCCAAAAACTTCCTATGTTCTGCTCAAACGATGAGGGATAAGGGGAATAAGAAAGAGTTAGAACTCCATTCATGAACCTCGGAACTTCATTCATGAACCTCGGAACTTCATTAATTCCCAATGCCCAATACTTCGACTTCGCTACTTCGACGTCGCTCAGTACAAGTCAGTACAAGTGCCCAATGCCCAATTCCCAATACCAAATGCTGCCCTAAGACCCGTATGATCAAAATATCAGAAAAACATAACAGCCAGATTTTTACCGTAAAACATGGGCAGTATTTGGGAAATCGATTTTTACTCTCGTCCGATTTTGGACGCTAATCAGAAAAAAATTTGGGAAGTCTTAGTCTGCGAAAGTCCCTTAGATATCAGCACAAAACCAGATTCTTTGTTTCGTTATGCTCAATATTGTCCTAGTACCCAGGTAAATTCGGGCTGGTTGCGGACAGCATTGCAGGAGGCTATTAATCAAGCTGGAAAAGTACCAATTAAAATCCGCTTTTTCCGCCGCCAAATGAACAACATGATTACTAAAGCTTGCCAAGACTTGGGCATTCCCGCCCAGCCTAGCCGCCGCACTTTGGTTCTCAACCAATGGTTAGAACAGCGTATGGAGGAAGTATATCCTCAAGAACCAGGGTATCAAGAGGGAATTAATCCCTCAGTCCGCTTGGAAAAACCTTTGCCGCAACGTTTACCAGATGCTTTGGAAGGACAGCAGTGGGTATTTGTTACCTTAGATGCTGCGGATTTGGCGGAAATGCCAGAGTGGGAAATTGGCTTTGGTGAAGCTTTTCCTCTAGAGTTGGCGCAAGTTTCAGCCGAAGCCCGGATTCCTGGTATTTTGATTTTCTCATCGAGAGCGTTGCCCTTGGCAGGCTGGATGTCTGGTTTGGAGTTGGCTTTCTTAAGATTTGACGCCAGTGAAGAGGCGAGATTGCTTTTAGAAACTGGTGTAACTGAAAGCTGGATTGTGGCGAATATCAAAAAACCTCAAATTTTAGCAGAAGCCAAAGGTTTTGAAGAAGCCAAGCAAAAAGCTAACGGAGTGCATTTTATCGGTATACAGTCTGATCCCAAATCAGAATCTTTTGCTGGTTTTTGGCTGTTGCAAGAGGTTAATCTCTAAAATGGGCATGGGGCATGGGGCAAATGACTAGATCCGTTGAGATATGGCGATGATTTGGGATAATTAACTGCGTCCACCAGCGTTGATCTGTGGTTCCAAATCACAACTGCCGAAACACGCTGATGATTTTTGGATAGTTATCTGCGTCCATCGGTATAAAGTGCGATCGCTAGGGATCAGACTTTTAAGAGACAGCGTTGATATGCGGTTCAAAATCCACAATTCACTAAGGGGTCATGGGTTCTGAAAATTTGTCACAAGATACACTAGCAGAACAGCTGCTGGAACTAGCTATAAAATCTGGAGCAGAAGCTGCTGAGGTGTATCAGTCGCGATCGCTTTCTCGTCCGGTGTTTTTTGAGGGAAACCGACTCAAACAGCTAGAAACTAACCAATCTGAAGGCACAGCATTACGGCTTTGGCGAAACGGGCAACCAGGACTGATGGTGGCTTACGGTTCTGTCACAGCCGAAGTAATGGTGGAAAAAGCTCTGGCACTGAGTCAACTTAATCATCCCGAAACAGTAGAATTAGGTTCTAACTTTCAGCCCTCCTACCCAGATTTAGGGGAAAGTGTGCCAATAGAAGTTTTGGTAGATTGGGGCAAAGAAGCGATCGCACTCATCCGTGATGTCTATCCAGATGTTGTGTGCAATGGTGACTGGGAATGTGATATTGAAACCACTAGACTAGTCAATACCAAAGGTTTAGATTGTCATTACACTGACACTACCCTCAGCTGCTACATATCAGCAGAATGGGTGCGTGGCGATGATTTTTTGAATGTTTCCGATGGACAAACTCAGCGCGGTGAACTCGACCCAGAAAAATTAGCTAATCAAATTTTACAGAGGTTAATTTGGGCTAGAGAAAATGTCTCACCTCCGACTGGCCGGGTTCCGATTTTGTTCACTTCTAAAGCCGCCGATATGCTTTGGGGGACTGTGCAAGCAGCTTTGAATGGCAAGCGAGTTTTAGAAGTAGCTTCCCCTTGGGCAGAACGCTTGGGTAATCCAGTTGTTGCACCTAGTCTCACCCTTTACCAAGATCCCCAAGCAGGCCCTTACAGTTGCCCTTTCGATGATGAAGGTACTGCTACTAAATTTTTAGTATTTATCGAAAACGGGACTTTACAGCATTTCTATGGCGATCGCACCACCGGGCGTCAACTGGGTACTGACACCACTGGAAATGGTTTTCGCCCTGGTTTAGGTAGCTATCCCACCCCTGGTTTATTTAATTTTCTCATCCAGCCGGGTTCAGCATCCCTACCAGATTTGATTCAACAACTAGATGATGGCTTGATTGTGGATCAAATATTGGGTAGTGGCGGCAGTATTTCGGGAGATTTTTCGATCAACGTTGATTTAGGCTACCGCGTCCAAAATGGTCAGGTAATTGGGCGCGTTAAGGATACTATGGTTGCAGGTAATGTCTACACAGCCCTGAAGCAATTGGTTGCACTGGGCAACGATGCTGATTGGAATGGTTCTTGTTATACTCCATCTCTGATAGTAGAAGGGCTATCCACCACCGGGAGAAGCAATTAATTCGTAATTCGTAATTCGTAATGACGCTCTTTACGAGACGCTAAAAGCGTAGCTTGCTTCTCTGAAAGAGTACGCGGATTCGTTAACGCTTGTTAGAAACTCTTGACTTACAGCAGTTTTCATGTATTTGAACCACATCTGTCGTAGGGGCACAGCATGCTATGCCCCTACCGCGTGGTCTATTTACCTGAAAATAGCTGTAAACCCTCATAACTCCCTTAAAAATTCTAAATTGATCGCCACTAACGGGTTTTGCAAGTAGCAAATGTTGTCTTTGATTCGTTGAAAGTAGGACTTACGCATCAAGTACGAAATGTAGGGGCAATACCCTGCAGGAAGCGAAAGCTACATGAATTACCTCTACGGTAAATCAAGGCTTTCACTGCCTTTTTACGTAAGTCCTGGAAAGTTTAGTAAATCATCTCCGAATAACACAAGAAAGTTGACATCATGTGGTATACACCTATCTTCCAGCGCTTTCGGCAGCTGCTACAACCACGGCGTCGTTTAGCAATTTTTGAAGCTTGTCTGATTGGTTTGGTTTCAGCTCTTGCAGCAGTATTACTGAAATCGGGTGTGGGATTACTAGGTTCCTGGCGAGTGCAGACATCGCTGCTGCTACCAGCTTGGTTAGTGCTACCAGTTATTGGCCTCGCCTGTGGATTCCTCGCAGGATGGCTGGTTGAGCGCGTAGCCCCAGAAACTTCCGGGAGCGGCATTCCTCAGGTGAAAGCAGTGCTGGCCGGTATACCAATTGCTCTAAATTTGCGGGTTGCCCTGGTCAAGCTAGTCGGTGGGATTCTGGCACTGGGTTCTGGACTAGCTTTAGGGCGGGAAGGGCCAACAGTTCAGGTCAGCGCCGCTTTAGCATCTCAACTAAGTCGATGGTTTGCTACTTCACCAGACCACCGTCGCCAGTTGATTGCGGCTGGTGCTGGAGCAGGGTTAGCGGCTGCCTTCAATACGCCAATTGCAGGTGTGTTGTTTGTAGTGGAAGAACTGTTACAAGATTTCTCGGAATTTACTCTGGGCACAGCAATTCTGGCTTCTTTTATCGGTGCTGTCGTCTCGCGCGTATTGGGTGGTCGCAGCCTGGATCTGAATCTAGCATTAACTGCTTCCAAGACAGAGTTTTTTGTTCAAGATATTCCCTTCTATTTGGTGTTGGGGATTCTGGCTGGATTGATGGGGGCGCTGTTCAATCGCGGGATTATTGCCAGCTTAAGTGTTTACCGCCGCTCTCTGCGTTTTGGATTACCTGCTCGTGTGGCACTAGCTGGGTTAGTCTCTGGGGTAATTGTGGCATTACTTCCGGTAGCGTTTCGAGATAACACAGGACTGCGGGAAATTTTAATTACAGGTGAGGCTAGCTGGTCAATGGCCGCGATCGCCTTTATCTCCCAGTTTATCCTAACTCTGGTAGCCTATGGCTCTGGTGTGCCAGGAGGATTATTTGCTCCGGCTTTGACCCTTGGGGCTGCCCTTGGCTACTTGGTGGGTATGGCAGAACACAGTCTGCTTGTTCCTTTGGGGATAGCGGCTGGATTACCAATTACCTATGCTTTGGCAGGAATGGGCGCATTTTTTACTGCGGTGGCGAGAGTGCCAATGACGGGGATAGTAATTGTGTTTGAAATGACTACAGATTTCAATTTAGTACTACCCTTAATGATTGGCTCTGTAACTTCGTATCTAGTCGCCGAAAAGTTGGCGCCAGGATCACTCTATGACAAACTTTTGGCGTGGAATGGCATAACTATCGAAAAATCCGCACCGGCGGGGGGGATAATGACAAATTTGACTGCCAAAGATGTCATGCAGCAACAAGTAGAAACTCTGGATACAGAGATGCCTTTAGATGAAGTGATGCAGGCATTTGCCCGTTCCCACCATCGGGGCTTTCCAGTGGTAGAGAACAGCAAGCTTGTAGGGATTGTCACCCAATCAGATTTACTAAGTATCCGCGATCGCAACTTACCAAACGACACTCCTTTGCGGGAAATTATGACCGCCGCTCCGATGAGCGTAACACCCATCCACAACTTGGGCAATGTGCTATATTTACTCGATCGCTATCAAATCAGTCGCTTACCAGTCGTAGATGGACGAAAACTGATTGGAATTATTACCCGTGGAGATATTATTCGGGCGGAAGCAGACCATCTCAATGGTGAAAATGACACCCCAAAACTGCGACCAGAACGTTCATATATAGTTTACCAAACGCGATCGCCCAGCACTGGTAGAGGTAGATTATTAGTGCCAGTAGCTAATCCCGAAACCGCCGGTATTTTATTACAAATGGCAGCAGCGATTGCCCGCGATCGCCATTATGAAATAGATTGCGTGCAAGTGATGCTGATACCCCGCCACAGTTCCGCATCGGAAACAGAAGTAAGAACGGCAAAAAGTCGCCGCTTGCTACGACAGGCGGAAGTCTTAGCAAAAAAATGGCAAATTCCCCTGCACACGCAGATTCGAGTTACCCACGATGTAGCGCAGGCAATTTTGGAGACAATCAATGAACAACACATCGACCTAATTTTAATGGGATGGAAAGGTAGCACATCTACCCCGAATCGGATTTTTGGCGACGTTGTAGACAGCATAATTCGCCAAGCCCCCTGCGAAGTAGTTTTAGTAAAATTGGGCACTCCTCCCCTCTTCAATCGTTGGCTAGTACCAATGGCTGGTGGTCCCAATTCGCGGCTGGCGATTAAATTGCTCCCAGCTTTACTGACATTAGGAAATGATCCCCAAATTCGCCTTGCACAGGTATTTAAGACATCTGAATTAAGGCCAGATATGTCAGTTTCAGAACAAGCCATCCGCCATTTGATGCGGCGGCGCAAATTGTCGAGTACTGTAGTTGCTCTCCCAGTTCAAGCTAATTCAGTTGCTGAAGGTGTAATTAACCTAGTGAAAACCGAAGGCTACGATGTTGTAGTTGTGGGAGCTTCGCGCGAGGGATTGTTGCAGCAGGCGATTCAAGGTAATATTCCCGAAGCGATCGCCTCTGGTGTAGAAAGTACAGTAATTTTGGTTAGAGGTGCCATTAATAATTAAAAAAACAGGGATTATAATATTATCCAAAAATTGGTTCTAAATCTAATAAAAATCCCGGCAATACATCCTCACCTGATAGATTTCGGGGAGATTGTAAAACTTCTACTGCTTGATTGAAGCGATAAATTTCTACTTGCTTATTTTTAGGATTAATCAACCAACCTAAACGCAAACCGTTCTTGATATATTCCCGCATTTTTGCTTGAATATCTTCTAAATCATCAGTTTCAGAAACCAATTCCACGACAAAATCAGGACATAAAGGTGGGAATTTCTTTCTTTGCTGTGGCGTGAGAGCCTCCCATCTGGCAATTGTTACCCAAGAGGCATCAGGGGAACGAGTAGCACCATTTGGCAATTTAAAACCTGTAGAAGAATTAAATGCTTTTCCGAGCTTATTTTGACGCTTCCATAACCATAATTGACCTTCTATATCCAAGTTACGCTCTCCAGTTTCTCCCCCGGTGGGTAACATAATAACTAATTCTCCTTGAGCAGTTAATTCCAGTCGTAACTCTTGATTAACAGCAATAAGCTGTTCAAATTCTTCATCTGTCAATTTCAGCGCCGGAGGAAACTGTAAAGTTAGAGAACTCATATCAATTTAGGATTTTAGATTTATCAATTTAGGATTTTAGATTTTGGATTACAGTCAACTTAGTACAGAACGAATCTAGCGCTCAAACTTTGCGTCCCTCTGCGCTTTACTTTGCGTAGCCTTTCCTTTGAAGACGTTAGGCGAACGGCAAGCCGCTTCTCTACGAGACGCTCCGCGAACGCGTCTACCTCTGCGTTTAAAAAAGCTACGAACTTATGCAAAGCCGACTGATTTCACTGAGACAACCGCCAAATCTTAATAGTATTATCCTCACTACCACTGACAAGTGTTTTGCCATCAGGGCTGAAGGTGACGGATGTCACAGTGTTGGTGTGCCCGGTTAATGTGAGAATTTCCTCTCCTGTGGCTGGATTCCAGAGTTTGATGGTGCGATCGCGGCTACCACTAGCAATAATTTTACCATCAGCACTGAAGGCTACGGTTGTGACAGTGTTGGCATGTCCTGCTAATGTGCGAATTTCTCTACCAGTAACTAGATTCCAAAGTTTGATGGTGCGATCGCGGCTAGCACTAGCTAAAGTTTTACCATCTGGACTAATAGCCACAGCTGTTACTGTTTGGAAATTTCCCTCCAGTGTACGGATTGAGTACCCCTTTGTGAGATTCCATATTTTGATCATCTTGTCAAAACTGCCACTGGCCAGAATCAGTCCATCGGGGCTGATGGCTACCGATCGCACCCAGAATGTATGCCCTGTCAGTGTCCGAATTTGCTCTCCTGTTGCTAAATCCCAGATTTTAATCGTGTTGTCATCACTCCCACTAACCAGAGTCTCGCTATCAGCACTGATGGCTAGGGCATGAACTGAGTCAGAATGTCCATCTAAAGTGCGAATTAGCTTTCGCGTTGCCAGATTCCAGATTTTGATAGTGTTGTCATTACTACCAGTAACCAGAGTTTTCCCATCTGGGCTAATTACTACAACATTCACCTGCTGAGAATACCCGTTGAGTGAAGAGATTTGTTTTCCGGTTGCGAGATTCCAAAGTTTGATTGTGCGCTCGTCGCCACTACTGGCAATGGTTTTACCATCAGGGCTGATGGCGACAGATAAAACTGAGTTTTCATGTCCTTCGAGGGTATTAGCTAAGGAAACCTTACCCAAAGTAATCTTTGGCGATTGACCTAAAAACGCATCATCTTTGCCAGAACTATTATGCTGACTCAACTTAGAGAACAAATTAATCTGAATCTGGCGAAAATTTTTATACCAAGATTCTCTAAACCCGAACAACAGAATCAAAGCACTTATTAAAATTAAAATTCTCAGTAAGGGAGAACTTTTTGGTAAATATGGTGCTCTAGTTGGTGGTATTTTCCCAGATGACTTACCGGCTGGTGGTAGGGCGAGGAGTTGTTTGGGAATCAAGTCTTTGAGGACTTCATCGGCTGACTGGTAACGTTCTTGGATGTCTTTTTTCAAAAGCTTGTCGATCACAAAATCCAACTCAGGAGTTAATGGACTCCGCAAATATTCTCGCCAATTACTTACCCAAGAGTACCCAGATTCCATCCACAACTGAAAGGGGGAATTTCCGGTTAGCAGATGAAAGCAAGTAGCCCCCAAACCGAACAAGTCGCTGGCGGGGAAAGCTTTACCATCTCTAATTTGTTCTAGAGGGGAATAACCATGTGAACCAATGGATGTGCCAGATTTCTGCTGAACTTTGGCGGTGAATTGCTTTGAGGAACCAAAATCAATCAGGCTTAATCGCCCATCAGTTTTATCGCGGATAATATTTTCTGGCTTGATATCTCGATGAATGACTTTGCGATCGTGGATGAATTTCAGAATAGGTAGTAAATCTAGCAAAGTAGATTGAATTTCTTTAGAATTATACGGCTTACGCTGTTCCAACTCCTTTAACAAATTCTCCCCATTGATAAATTGCTGCACTAAATATAAGCAGCCATCTTGCTCAAAATAAGCTAGCAAAGTCGGAATTTGGGGATGTTCCCCAAGGTCTTGTAGTCGCTGCGCTTCTTCAGCAAACAACTCCATCGCCTTTTTTTGCGACCAAGTTCCTTGAAATTTTGGAGCTAATTGCTTGATAACACAACGTTCATTGAGTTTATCTACATCTTCTGATAGATAGGTTCTGCCAAACCCCCCCTCATCTGAAAGAACTCGGATGACACGGAAGCGATTTCTTAAGAGTGACACCAATGGGGTGCTACAACTTTGGCAAAACTTCTTTCCATTGGGATTCAGGGGATTTGGGCAATCGGGATTTAAGCAGCAGATCATGATCTGACAGGCGCGACTGCATGATAACTTAGGCTAAGTTTGCCCCGAACTTTCCCTTAAGAAAATTGACTCTCGCTTACTGATGGTAGAAAACCCTGTTTTGGGGATTGGGGAATTACTTAATATAGTTTGCGTTTGTAAATAGTAGTCAGTCTTCCTCGTCTGTGGAAAACTACGAGAGCCATAAGATTAATTATTATATCGATTATATAATAATCTGAGTAGAAATTTTTTTTGATCTGCCAGCCCTAGTAATTTTGCTTGTATATTGTCAATTCAGAATTAACTAAGTATTAATTGAAACCCTGATTACTTAACCATCACTGATTATGAAATGTAGTCAAAATGCTTACTAAATTTGTTTTTGATATTTTAAATCACCCATGATTAATTGTTAATTTGATACTTTAGCTCCATCAGGCTTTAACTTAACTTTACAACCTTGTTTATTTTAGCTTTCCTCTCCATTTGCGAATAGCACTTGCAGTTCTGGCGACAGGTGATATGTATATGTCAGGATTTTCGTGAGAATTTTCGTGTTGTGCAATACTTTTATCATCTAATTTGTGTGGAGATTTTTGGGTAGTTAGACAGTTAACCATAGTAGGCAAATAGCTTTGATTACCTAAAGCTTTGATCACTTCATCCGCAGTTTTAAAGCGATCGCTTAACGTAATTTTCACCATTTTTCCTAAAATGTGGGCGAAACTGTAGCTAATATTTACCTCTTTTTGCCAGCATATCTCACCAGTATTCACGTCGTAGTCAAATTTTAAAGGACTTTTAGCAGTCAACATATAAATACAAGTTACACCCAGCGCATAAATATCACTGGCATAAACTGGACGTAAAGAAAACTGTTCTGGTGGTGCAAATCCCCTAGTCCCGATAAAGTTGGTGTTTGCAGCTTGATTGATTGAGTTTTCACAAGCATCAACTAATCGCTCTTTCACTGCCCCAAAATCAATCAGCACTATCCGCCCATCATACTCACATCGCAATAAATTCTGGGGCTTAATATCCCGATGAATCACCCGATGTTTATGAAGATATTGTAATACAGGTAATAATTCCTGTAAAAACTGTTTAACAGAGGCTTCACTTTGAGGGCCAGTTTGCCTTACTTCTCGTGCTAAAGTCAAACCCGGCACGTATTCTTGAATTAAAAAAAACTCCCCATTCGTCTGAAAGTAGTCTAATAGCATGGGAATTTGGGAATGACTACCGAGTTGCCCCAAGGTTCTTGCTTCTTTTTCAAAGCGCATACACGCCTTTTGCCAATTTTGAGGATTAGTCACTTTTGGACAAAGCTGTTTAATGACACACAGGGGATTCCCAGGTAATAGGGCATTTTTGGCTAAAAACGTGATCCCAAAACCACCTCGACCCAAAATTTGCAATATTTCATAGCGATCGCGAAATAACTGCTTGGAACCACACATCTGACCAAGTTGAGTTTTCTGTGAAATGCTCTGTTGAGAATTCGTTATTTTATGAAAAAAGCGATTCATAAGTATAGAATATCTGCTCGGAAATGTCTTTCATTCTACGACAAATATTCATTGGCAACAGTAAAATTACTGAATCTTTGCCAAATCATTAAATTATCTCAAAAAATAAAAATAGATTTTTGTAGAATTTACCAATTGACAAGAAAGATTAAATATGCATATAAAAATCTTTACAACACATGAATCGGCTGTAGGGGGGTAGAGATGTCATTGGTGTCAACTAAAGGTAAAACCCTTTTCAAACCTCGTTTCCAGCCTCTGGCTGGAAACGCTGCTCATTGCGGCTCTGCCGCTTTTTCTTGAGGCGGCAGCCCCCCACTATGCATTGCCAGTCAGTGACTAGGAACGAGATAATCTGTAAAAGCTGGTTATAGACTAACTTTCACGTTAAGTTGACACCCATGTACATCTCTACGCCTAGCTATTTTGTGAAATGGTATAAGGGATTTCCAAGAAATAAATTTAGGACTTACGCATCAAGTACGAAATGTAGGGGCAATTCATGTAGCTTTAGCTGACCGCAGGGTATTGCCCCTACGGTAAATCAAGGCTTTTACTGCCTTTTTGCCTAAGTCCTGAAATTATCCAAATAAACGTAGACGCGGAGTGGTAGCCTATGGCAAGCCACTCCAGACGTAGAGAAGGCAGTGCGTTGGGGGGGTTCCCCGACTTGTTCGCGCAGCGTCTCCCCCTGGGAGAAGCAACTGGCGCGACACATAGAGAGGAGAAGTAGAGAGGATTTTTGCCTCGTTTTGGGATATTTTTAAGATTTGGAAGTCCCTAATACCAACGGTATTGAGTTCTAAGGCACCTCAATGGGAATCAAAGCATTTTCTGGCAAGGAGTTGCAAAAACGCCCTTCATCTGCAAGCACCAAAATCAGACGTAGGGGATAATCTGGCGGAACTTGCAAGTCTGCCCACGGTACTGCCAACTCTAAACAATTATTTAAAGCTACTTGAGCGCGACTGAAACGGGGCTGCCATTGATGATTGTCTCCAGCTTCCCGAAACTGAATCGATTGCGTCAGTAAGTTAACTTCTAGAAGATGGTGGAAAAGGTAATTAAGTGGCGCTGCATCTGGTACATCTGCCAAGGGAACTGGACTGTTGACCATTGTTTTTTCTGGATAGAACCACAGCAAATTCAATTCTGCTGGCAAATCCTGCCCTGGTGCAGCGCCACTTTTAAAGTCCAGCCGCAAATAGAAATTCAAGTGATCTACCCCATACCAAAGTCGCTGAATGACACTGCTATTGTGCATCGTCCCTCGCGCCCCGCCGATTTCTATGCGTCCAGCTTTATCCCAATCTTGTTCATCACCCTTACCATCGATAACGGGATGAATAAACCCTTGTGGGCTGTGGTTTCCCTGTGCTTCGTGGACTTCGACTGGTTGCTTGAGATAAGGCGGTACAGGTTCATTTAATGCTTTATAAATGCCAAACAAGTGTTCTCGAAACAACCCGTCAAAGATCGCATCTTGATTTGAAGAATGTCCTGCGCCAAACCACCAAAACCAGTCGGAACCCTCTGCGGCATACAATGCTTCCCAGGCTTCGGGGTTGTTTTCTTCCGTCGCTTCAGGATGACTTGCGAGCATTTCCCTGGCTGCTGTCAAGTAATCCCAAGCCCGATTTTTGGCGCGATCACCGATCCAAGTGGTGAAACTTCCATCTACCCAAGAACCACTATGTAGTTGCTCTCCGGGAATAGTGGCTGTGGCGGGAAATTCTTCGAGAAATTCGGAGACGGTGACGAGTTTAAGGCGGGGTTCATCGCTTAAACTTTGATACAAAGCTTCTAAGAAGGGTTTGCCATCTTGGGGATAAAATTCCCAGCAATTCTCCCCATCCAAGGCGATGGTAACTAGCCAAGGTTGTTCACTTTGACTCTCTCTTTGCTTTTTAGCGATCGCTTGCAAATGTCCCACTAAGTTCGCTGCTGCTTGTTTTGCTGGCATCGTACTGTAGGTAAAGCCAATCAAATCTGATAATCTGTGGTCACGAAATACAATTGACACCTCACCCTCTGCGGTTTGCAGGCGATAGGGTTGGTACAGCAGTTCTGGTTGCTCCACATTCCCCGCCCCATCTCGATGAAAAAAGTGTTTTAGCGTCCACCCTAAGACGGCTTCGTCTGAGCATATCCACTTAAATCCTTGGTTAATAATGTATGGAAGTACTGCCGGACTTACTGACTGTTCTGAAGGCCACAACCCACGAGGAATCTGTCCAAAACGTTCTTGATAAAAGTTCCAAGCTTTCCGCAAGTGGCGGGGGATATCTTCTGCCCACTGAAAGCGCTGCTCAGGTAGTGTCATATTTGGCACAGCTACCCGACCAGAGTTAGTATCAGCTAGCAAAGGTAAAATCGGGTGAGTATAAGGCGTGGTGGTAACTTCTAGCTGCCCCGCCTCTTGCATTTTCCGATGTTGCGGGATAATGCGGCTAAGAATTTCTCGCTGTTTGGAATAAATGCGCTGGCGATCGCTTAAAGTAAAATTCCGCCCTTGTTTTAACCAAGCAGCAATTTCTGGGTCATCCCAAAATAGCGGATCAATCCAAGCCAAATTGTGCCAAGCTAGCAAATCGCCATAATCTGGCAATTCCCAATTTGCCAAACACCAAGCTTGCCCTTTTTCCTGCCTTTGCTGGTACAACTGGGCATAGCGGGGATGGGGATCAATCAGGGTGTGGTGATTGGCATCAAAAAAGTGTTGGATAATAAACTCGCGCTCTTGCTGGGTGAGTTGTTCATCTGGTGTCAAGCTGGCTGTGAGGTAAGGGTCAAAAGCAGTGCCAGCAATATAATCTTCGAGTTGTAATATCAACGATGGGACTAAATTCACCGTTTGGTGTAACTTAGGATACCGCTCTAAGAGTAATACCAAATCCAAATAATCTTTAGTCCCATGCAAACGCACCCAAGGTAGACGATACTGCTGACTCGGAGATAGTGAATCGCCGCTTCCAGGAGATTTGTATAGAGGCTGATGTTGATGCCAGATAAAAGCAATGTAGAGAGGATGGGACATAGGAATAGTTAGGAGTTAAGAATAAGGAGTTAGGAGTTGATTCAAAACTCATAACTCCTAACTCCTAACTCCTAACTTTTACACCACTTGCTCAATTTCTGCAATTTCAGGAATCATTTCCTTGAGGCGGCGCTCAATACCCATTCTTAGGGTCATTGCAGAACTGGGACAAGAACCGCAAGCACCTTGCAACCGCAGTTTCACAACAGGCCCATCGAGTTCTACGAGTTCCACATTGCCGCCATCAGACATGAGGTAAGGGCGCATTTCATCTAAGACTGTTTCAACGTTATCAATTGTGAGTTCCATAGTTTTAGACCTGCTAAGTTAATGATGGGCATTGGGAATGGGGCATTGGGCATGGGGCATTGGGCATGGGGCATTGGGCATGGGGCAATAATAATGATCCCTGTGCCTATGCGCCGTTACTCATTAACCATTATCCAAAATTTTATTTTCCAGCTTTTTAAATCGATCCTAAATCTAATTGCCGCTAGATTGTCAGGTGTCAGTTTTTTATGACTTTTGACTAAACCACTGCTGGTTTTAGCAACTTGAGATGAGATTAGCTGAAACATTGTTTTCCTGTGAGCCTCCTACTTTACTCTACCCTTTAGATTCTGCTTTGCAGTCCGACGTAAGGCAGGATTTAATGCTCCTAAGTACACCTTTGCGTCAAAAGGGGTCAAAAATCTATTCTTCGTAGATTGAGTAGAGCGGAGCAAAAGCGAACATTTAGGCGTTTGTTGGGTTTTGTTCTTCAACCCGATCTATAATTATACAATTTTGTAGGTTAGGGACGGAATTATTCCCAATTTCCAATTTAGTTATTAAATAATAATTGCTCAAATAATTTAAAGTTAAAAACTCAAAACCCACTACTGCCAAGTATCCTAACTCCTGTTACAGACGCGATTAATCGCGTCTCTACTTCTAACTCCTAACTTCCTAACTCATCACTGTTTGTTGAGTCGCTATCACTAGATGAAACCATAACTGGTTGTTGATATAGTGGCACTGTAAATGTGACTGTTGAGCCAAGTCCTTCGCCCAGACTATAAAAATGTACCTCGCCGCCCATTGCTTCCACTAGCTTCTGGGATATTGCCAGTCCTAATCCTGTACCGCCGTAGTGGCGAGTGCGGGAGCCATCCACCTGAGAGAATAATTGAAACAGTTTATCTTGTTTGTCTAAGGAAACACCGATGCCAGTGTCTGCCACACGTACTCTTACCATCCCAGGAAATTCCTGACCTTGAAAATTCGGCTTTGCTTTTTTGATTACTAAATCGGCGCTGACGGTGATGCCGCCCTCATGGGTAAATTTGATGGCATTACCTACCAAATTGAGCATAACTTGTAGCAACCGTTGGTAGTTGCTTTGGACAATAATTTCATCGGAGATAGCAGGCATTTGCATCCGAAAGCTGAGGTTTCTCATTTCTGCTTGGGGACGCATGAAATTTTCTACAGCACTGAATAGCTCATCTAGCTTGACTGGAGCGTAAACTAGCTCCATTTTACCAGCTTCGATTTTGGCAATGTCCAAAATATCGTTGATGATATTTAGCAGATGTATCGATAAGTGGTGAGCTTCTGCCAAAAATTGGTTTTGTTCTTCTGGGTCATCTGCCATCCCTTCCAAAATCAGCTTCAAGAAGCCAATCATGCCGTTGAGGGGGGTACGAATTTCATGGGATACATTAGCCAGAAACTCGCTTTTGAGCCGGGAAGCTTCTTCAGCTTTTTGACGCGCTACTTCTAATTCTTTATATAAAGTAGCATGTGCGATCGCAGTTCCCAATTGATCTGCGGCTTCTTTTGCCAGTTCTAATTCCGATTCTGTTAATGTGTAGCATTCATCCTGCCAATTTAAGGCAACTAATCCATTGGCTTGGTCTTGATAACAAGTCGCAATCACTAAAGTTTTTTGCCGCCCAGAATCTTTGTATCCAGCCACTTCCATTACAACTGGTTCTAGGGTTGCCAACACCTGAGCAAACGCAGGCTCAGAAGCTATATCTATTTCTGAGCCAAGCATTGATTTGAGTTCTGGCTGGCGATACTCAGCCTTCACCTCCACTTTTGAGCTAGAGGGTTGATAAGGACAAATAATGCAGCGCTGTAGGCGCAGTGCTTTCCCCAAACTGTCAACTGTTTGCTGCCAAATAATATCTAAATCCAATGTCCGCCGAATATTTCTGGTAATCCGATTTATCAGTTTTTGGTGTTGCTGTGAACGTATTGCCAACTCTATTTGTGTGGGCGTTTTACATACAACACGCACTTGTTTTTTGTTAAGTGTCGCTTGTACTAATCGTCCCATTACTAAAACTGTAGTGGCAGCCGTTCCCAAACTCGGCATAATCGGACTAATCACTAAGTCCAACTCAAATAATTCCTGATGGTAGCTAAACCAACACTGAAACCTTTCTGGCACCAAACTGATCAAAATTCGGTGCAATCGTTCCAAATAAGTAACCTTATCCACCGGGGCAAAGGTTTGGGTTTGGTTCAACTCGTCAACTATTTTTTCGGTATTTAACCCCAGGAGTTCGCTGTGCTGCCAACAAAAGGTCAGATAGCGCCCTGCCCCATCTTGCGTATATACCAACTCGGCTCCTAGAGTTGGTAATGAGCCATCAGTCTTACTGGTAATAGATTCCAGTTTTTGGGAAAATACATTCGGCAATTGGGAATTGGCAGTAATAGTCATTAATTGAGTTGGATAAGCAAAGGGTATCCGACCGTAATTTTACTAAAGCTGCTCAAATTTTGGCATAAATTTTTACAGCTTTTTTGTTTTCTGTTGAGTATTTCTTAGTGTTTTGAAATGCAGATTGGCAAACTTTACTTTTTAACTTGCATTCACAGCTGACTGATGGCGTCAATCGTTCCATTCACCACGAGGAGGAACGGGAGTACGTATAGGGGTGCGCGTCAATTCATCATCTCTGAGGATTTCACCCCGCAACCACTGGCGAATCGCCACCTCAATCACTTTACTTGGGTCATTAGTGAGATGCTGGATTTGCTCTAGTAACTTGGAATCTAGGCGGACAGCAATTTCTACCTTATCGGTTCGTGTGTTTTCCGCTTCGGTAGTTTTCTCTTGCATATTCATAGGTTTGATATACTCTGAATTGGTTTTGTTTAAAGCTTTGTAAAGTAGTTATGTTGATCATTTGGGCTAATTCACTGAAAAATATTTAAGGGAACAGTTATATAGTTCCCCGAAATAGCACCAAACTAACAGCTTTAAGTTTCAAATCGCATTTTTCATATAACTGACTAGACAATGGTTTTAGAAGTTTTGTCAGTAAATCAGTGATTCTGGACAATTACGGGTGGTAATTGCCGATGATCCCTAGATGATCCCTAGATGTACTTATTTACATTTATTGTACGCTCCTAGCTGATCAATACCAGCACAGACAAATAGACTTTCATAATATTCTTAAAAGTCCACCTATTTAGATCGAAAGTTAAAAATCGGCTAAAGAGGGGCATTGGGCATGGGGCACTTGTACTGACTTGTACTGAGCGGCGTCGTTGGCGCAGCCTCTCGTAGAGAAGTAGCGTTCGCGTAGCCTCTCGTAGAGAAGTCGTTGGCGCAGCCTCTTGTAGAGAAGTATTGGGCATTGGGCATGGGGAAAATAATAACTCCTAACTCCTGTACAGACGCGATTAATCGCGTCTCTCCTAACTCCTATACAGACGCGATTAATTGCGTCTCTCCTAACTCTTAACTCCCCACTAAAAGCTAGGAGCGTCTTGGCTAAGAAAGCATTAAAATACATTAAGTAAATTGCTCTTTTAAGTTTGGTTGCTGCTTAGGCAAAAAAAATAGTATATGACTGACGTTCCCGCAGTTCGCATTCGCAATTTCTGTATTATTGCTCACATCGACCACGGGAAATCAACCCTCGCCGATCGCTTGCTTCAAGCTACTGGCACTGTTGAAGACCGGCAGATGAAGGAACAGTTTCTCGACAATATGGACTTAGAACGGGAGCGCGGCATTACAATTAAGCTGCAAGCTGCCCGGATGAACTACACAGCTAAAGATGGTCAGCAGTATGTGCTGAATTTAATTGATACTCCTGGACATGTGGATTTTTCTTATGAAGTCTCCCGCTCTCTTGTTGCTTGTGAAGGAGCGTTGTTGGTAGTGGATGCGTCCCAAGGTGTGGAGGCGCAAACTTTGGCAAATGTATATTTAGCGTTAGAGAGTAACCTGGAAATTATCCCGGTTTTGAATAAAATCGATTTGCCTGGGGCTGAACCAGAACGGGTAATTGGCGAAATTGAAGAAATTATCGGTCTAGATTGCAGTGGGGCGATTCTGGCCTCTGCTAAAGAAGGAATTGGTATTGCTGAGATTTTAGAAGCAGTTGTCGAGCGGATACCGCCACCGCCCAATACGATAAATGAACGTTTACGAGCGTTAATATTTGATAGCTATTACGACAGTTACCGGGGAGTAATTGTGTATTTCCGGGTGATGGATGGCACCGTGAAAAAAGGCGATCGCATCCATTTAATGGCATCCGGTAAAGAATTTGAAATTGATGAGTTAGGCATTCTTTCTCCGACTCAAAAGCAAGTTGAAGAACTGCACGCTGGGGAAGTAGGCTATTTGGGAGCGGCAATTAGAGCTGTAGCTGATGCCAGGGTAGGAGACACAATTACCCTGAGTAAGGCGAAAGCCGAGTCAGCTTTACCAGGTTATGCAGAAGCGAACCCGATGGTTTATTGTGGGATGTTCCCCATTGATGCTGACCAATTTGAAGACTTGCGCGAAGCCCTAGAAAAGCTCGAACTCAACGATGCGGCGCTGCACTACGAACCAGAAACTTCGAGCGCGATGGGGTTTGGTTTTCGTTGCGGGTTCTTGGGTTTGCTGCACATGGAAATTGTCCAGGAACGTCTAGAGCGAGAGTATAACCTAGATTTAATCATTACAGCCCCCTCGGTGGTTTATAAGGTGATTACCCTCAAAGGTGAGGAACTGTACATTGATAATCCTAGCCGCTTACCTTCTGCTAACGATCGCGAAAGAATTGAAGAACCCTACGTGAAAGTAGAGATGATTACGCCGGAAACCTATGTTGGTAGCTTGATGGAGTTATCACAAAATCGCCGTGGCATCTTTAAAGATATGAAATATCTCACACAAGGACGAACTACCCTTACCTATGAGCTACCCTTGGCAGAAGTTGTGACTGACTTTTTTGATCAGATGAAATCGCGATCGCGCGGTTATGCCAGCATGGAATATCACCTGATTGGCTACCGTGAAAATCCTTTAGTAAAGCTGGATATCATGATTAACGGCGATCCGGTGGATTCCTTGGCGATGATTGTCCATCGAGATAAAGCTTACAACGTTGGGCGGGCAATGGCAGAAAAACTCAAAGAACTAATTCCCCGCCATCAATTTAAAGTGCCAATTCAAGCGTCTATTGGCAGTAAAGTTATTGCCAGTGAACACATTCCCGCCTTGCGGAAAGATGTGCTAGCCAAGTGCTACGGTGGTGACATCAGCCGGAAGAAGAAACTATTGCAGAAGCAAGCAAAAGGTAAAAAGCGGATGAAATCTGTAGGTACCGTGGACGTACCCCAGGAAGCGTTTATGGCAGTATTGCGTTTGGATCAAAGCTAATTTAAAAGTGCTTAATTCTGAGAAATGATTGGCTGCTTGCGGCTACATATAAAAATCTAACCGCCCAGCCTAGTCTGGGCGGTTAGATTTTTGATTACTGATAAATGAGAAAAACACTAGTTATTATGACTCAAGACTGATTATCCTAAAAAAGCTTGTATATTAGCACAGGAAACAATATATCAGAATCCTAACAGAGGAATAAAACATGCTGGAATTATTGGGTTCAGGTTTGGTGTCGCTTTGGCTGGAAATGGCCGGGGTACAAATCAAGCCTCTAGATGCCTTAGATGCTTTGACTTGGCAAAGTAGCCCTGGGTTGGTTCTTGCTCCTGATCCCAATCCAGCTGGGGCGAATACGGTGCAGGAATATCTGAAAAAGCTGATAACATCAAAAGTGGTAACGCCAAATCTGGTTGAGAATCAGGGAATTTGGATGCAGTCGGGGCCGATGCTGATGGCAAATCACCAAGGTACAACACCTCTGCCTGCTGCCTCTTTAACCAAAATTGCCACGACATTAGTTGCTTTGAAAACTTGGGGGCCAGATTACCAATTTGATACTTTGGTCAGTATCACTGGGCCAGTGGTAAATGGAGTTGTGCAGGGCGATTTGGTGATTACAGGCCGTGGTGATCCTTTGTTTGTTTGGGAAGAAGCGATCGCTCTTGGTAATACTCTCAATAAAATGGGCATCAAGCAGGTAAAGGGAAATTTGATCATTAATGGCAGTTTTGCCATGAATTTCCAACGTCAGCCGATGCTGGCGGGTATGATGCTCAAGCAAATACTAAATCGTGCAACTTGGGGTCGCCCTGCTATTTACACCTACTCAATTATGCCCAAGGGAACACCCAAACCTCAAGTTGTGATTACAGGTGGGGTAAAAGTTGAGTCCCAACCAAATCCTCAACAAACTTTATTACTACGTCATCGCTCGTTGCCCTTGAAGCAATTAATCAAGGAAATGAACGTTTACAGTAACAACGATATGGCAGAGATGCTGGCAGACTCACTAGGGGGAGCAACTGTGGTGCAATCAACCGCCGCCAGCCTTGCTAGGGTGCCACAACAGGAAATTCAGTTAATCAATGGTTCTGGACTGGGCCCGGAAAATCGCATTTCCCCCAGGGCTATCTGTGCCATGCTGATGGCGATTCAAATTGAGGCATCTACTCATCAACTAAATGTAGCTGACTTGTTCCTCATGTCTGGATTTGATCACCGGGGGACACTACACTCTAGACACATTCCCCTGGCGACTGTGATCAAAACCGGTACCCTCCGCGATGTGAGCGCTTTAGCGGGAGTGATGCCCACACGCGATCGCGGTCTGGTTTGGTTTGCGATTATCAACCGGGGGACAAATGTCGGGGGTTTGCGGACTGGACAAGACCAACTCTTGCAAAGTCTTGTCAAACAATTACAACTACCTTTGACCGTTCCTGCTGCCCTCACTCCCCACTCAGTGATCAACTCTTTACCCCAGCTAGGCGCAACCAGTCGGAATGAAATCTTGTTTAAAAGTTAGGTAAAAATAACTGTATATAGATTTGTCACAACTAAGCAACAATTAGGCTTATAAGAATGTTGGCTGTGATTATGCGATTTACCAAAATATATCGGTCTCTACGTCAACTTACTACTGATGTGTTCGCGATTGCGCTCGGAGTTGTGCTAATGGTTAGTACATTCCAGGTATTACCTTCCCAAGCCAAACCAGCACCCAGTGTAATTCCTAGAGATACTTCAAAACTAATTGACCAACGGCAATCACCAACCACTGCTGCAATCGGTAGCACTAGCTTTGTCACAGCAGCAGTGAATCGTGTGGGCACAGCAGTTGTCCGTATTGATACTGAGCGGACAATTACTCGTCGCGTTGATCCATTTTCGGAAGACCCCTTTTTCCGGCGGTTTTTTGGTGACGGTTTTTCCCAACAGATGCCTTCTGAGCAGCAGTTGCGCGGTTTAGGTTCAGGTTTCATTATTGACAAGAGCGGGTTAGTTCTGACTAATGCTCATGTGGTCGATAAGGCTGATAAAGTAACAGTCCGACTCAAAGATGGCCGCACCTTTGAAGGGAAAGTTCAAGGTATTGATGAAGTCACAGATTTGGCAGTAGTCAAGATTAATGCTGGTAACGATTTGCCAGTTGCGCCCTTGGGTTCTTCCAGTAATGTCCAAGTAGGAGACTGGGCGATCGCAGTTGGTAATCCTTTGGGATTTGATAACACCGTTACCTTGGGAATTGTCAGTACCCTGAAACGTTCCAGCGCTCAAGTTGGCATTAGTGACAAACGTTTGGACTTCATTCAGACAGACGCCGCGATTAACCCTGGTAACTCTGGCGGACCACTATTAAATGGTCAAGGTGAAGTGATTGGGATTAACACAGCCATTCGCCCTGACGCGATGGGTATTGGGTTTGCGATTCCCATCGATAAAGCCAAAGCGATCGCCGTGCAACTGCAACGTGATGGCAAAGTTGCTCACCCTTATTTGGGCGTGCAAATGTTAACTTTGACACCCGATCTTGCCAAGCAAAATAACACCGATCCCAACTCTCCGATTCAGATACCAGAAATTAATGGTGTTTTTGTCATGCGAGTTGTCCCCAGTTCTCCAGCTGCATCTGCGGGTATCCGGCGCGGGGATGTAATTCTTCAAGTTGATGGCAAAGATATTACCAGTGCTGAACAATTGCAGAACTTTGTGGAAGACAGTCGTCTTGGTCAAGTATTACAGGTGAAAGTGCAACGGGGTAATCAGACACAGCAGCTTTCAATACGCACAGCTGAGTTGCAAAATGCTTCATAGGGGCGCACATCTGTTATTGATGTCAACTTAAGCATATTAGACAGTCTAGAAAAGCTTGCTCTCGTTCCCAGCCTCTGGCTGGGAATGCCCCCTGTGGGAGCTGCCGCCTCCTTTACTAGCGGCAATGACACCTGATGGCTCACTGCTTGCCGTTGGCAATGTTAACGAAATTGAAGTTTGGGATCTGGAGAATAGGCAGCAGCTTCGTGTACTGTATGGGCATCAGTCTAGGATTGACCATCTCACAATTAGCCTAGATGGGAAAACCATTGTCAGCTATGCGTTTAATGACAGTATCAAATTTTGGCATAGTAATGGGAGTTGCCGTAATCGTTAGGTTATCAAAGGGTGCGATCGCTCCAGGAATACTGGTCGCTGGTTAAGCGAGCCTTTTTTGCAGATGATGCCAACGAGTTTAAATCACTTACCAACCGCTAATACTAGACCTTCATGGGCTAGTATGGCTTGAGGAAAGGTAGATTTAACATCTACTTGAACCTGGTCAAGAAAATCATCATGGTCATCTGGGTGATGATGAGAAATGGCTAGCCGTTGAACCCCAGCATTCAGAGCTGCATTCACCGCAGCTTGCCAGAGTAAATCAGCCGAGTCATGATTGTGAGAAGTAGGGGGAGTGTAAGTGGCATTGGCAATTAGCAAGTCAACACCTTTAATAAACTGTAAAATCCGCTCTCGCTCCACTTGATCTGCATTCTGGTGCAAATCCGTGACATAAGCAACACTATACTCTTGCCAAGTAACACGATAGCCAACTGACTTCTGAGTTTGATTGATTAATGCGATCGAAATGCTGACATCATCTAGCTTTACCTCACTGTCTGGAGTTAGATTGTAAAACTGCAATTCCGACTGCATTACCTGTAAAGGGTAAGGAAAGTGTGGCTGGAGCATCTGATCATACAGGCATTGTTTGATTGAGGCTCCATTTGAGGCAGCTGTGCCGTAAATGTGAAAACAATTTTCCCCAATAAATGCGGGAGCGAAAAAGGGAAACCCTTGAATCCGATTTGCTTGGTAGTTGGTAAAAAATAAATGGGCTTCTAGTGGCTGTTGCAGTTCTTGCCAAGTTTTACCCAGTATGCGCAAGCCAGTGCCGCCATCAAAAATCAAGCGTTTCCCAGCTACACGCATTTCTACACAAGCAGTATTACTACCATAACGGTTGGTGTTGCTACTTGGGGTGGGGATCAAACCCCGTACACCCCAGAATTCCACGAGAAATTCACCTGCTGAACTACTTGGCAGGGTAGCTGACTTTTCTCTTATGTAGCTTTGGGAACCCGACAATTCAAAATTTGACATTTTCCTTGAAATTAGACCTTACTGAGCAGGTCATCGTAGCGTCGCACTTCCAATAACCTGTTTTTTTCGTCCACAATGACTACCGTCGGAGAGTAACTTTTTAACTCTTCTGGAGTGAACTGCCCGTAAGTCATTATAATCAAGCGATCGCCAATAATGCCCAGACGTGCCGCACCCCCATTTAATTCAATGACTCCTGAATGGGCTGGAGCTGCGATCGCATAAGTAATAAAGCGCTGACCGTTGGCACTATTAACTACTTGCACCTGCTCATAAGGTAAGATACCAGCTTTTTCTAAAAGGATTTCATCGATGCTGATGCTACCCACGTAGTTGATATTCGCTCCTGTGAGGGTGCAGTTATGAATTTTTGCCAAAAGGAGAGTGCGCTGCATTTTTGGTTTGGGATTAGTGGCAGTTTTTCCGATCCGTAACAAGTGAAAGTTATTAAAGTTAGGAGTTAGGAATAAAAATTCATAACTCTTAACTCTTAACTCCTAACTCTCCTATTATCCTCTATAAGCTTTGACGGATTTTTCTACTAAAGCTGCAACCTTATCCACATCTTGCCAACCGAGAATTTCAGTCACCTTTTTTTCCAAATTTTTATAACTACGGAAAAATTCGGCAATTTCATCTAAACGGTGTGGTGCTAAGTCTTTCAGTGATTTTACTTGAGTGTAGCGCGGATCTTTGTCAGGAACACAAAGGATTTTTTCATCGCGATCGCCACCGTCAATCATCTCCAAAAAGCCTATCGGTCGTGCAGCAATCACACAGCCTGGAAAGGTTGGCTCGTCAATTATCACCATACCATCTAGGGGATCGCCATCGTCAGCCAAAGTATTAGGTACAAAGCCGTAGTCATATGGATATTGTACCGAGGAATAAAGTACTCGGTCTAGAGCAAAAGCTTCTAGTTGCTTGTCGTATTCGTATTTATTTTTACTTCCGCCTGTAATTTCGATCAAAACGTTGATTATGCCTGGTTTCGGTTGGGCAGGAATACGAGATAAATCCACAAAAAACTCCTCTGATAACAGTGAATTATAGGGGCACTCAGTCAGTTTCGCTCCCCGTGTAGAATTTTAGTGCAATATGGATCTCTTCCCAAAGTATTCATTCCACACCATTGGGAAAAAGGAGGCAGTACGCAGGAGTTCTTGAATGGGTAAATTTTGAATTGATTTCTCCTCAGCCTCTTGAATTAGCCAAAAAAGCGAAAAAGCGTTGCCAAGTTTCCTCGCAACGCTTTTTATAAGAGGGTATTATGGATATCCTCGGATTTTGATTGCTGTTGGAGGCATTTCTACCCCTCTTGTGTGAATACAACTGAAATCTGGCTGTAACCCCACAATACAGATTCAGCTTATTCTTGATGAACTACATCCAAATCTCCAGAGATTATCTCAAAATCAGTTTTCTCCTTTTTTGTAGCTTTCCTACTGGTGAAATACTACCAAAAAGCTTTATCAATCTTTACTTCCTTGGAGGTTTTGGATCAGGGGTTGCTGGTTATTTTCAAGATTACTTGAAGAATAGTGGGCGATGACAAATACGGGTAGAGTGAGAGTTAACAGTGCGATCGCAGTTCCCACAATGTCTGCCAAACGTTGGGAATATGTGTCGGCAGAATTGGCAGACTGGCTATTTGAATTCATACAAAATTGAAGCTCTTCGTATACACTGTGTAGGTCTACTCTCTCATTGAGAGTCTTGATACTATTTTAGCTATCTTTAGCTGATAAAATGTCTGGTATTCTACCAGCTATACCAGTTTTACAACTGTCATAATAGCCTTTTTATAGAGGGAATTGTTAATACAAAGTTACAAGTCAACAAATCATGTTTTATTTTGTGATTAATATTTTGAGATGTTTCTCTGTATGGTGTAATGGTTCGCATACGCAAAGCCAAGTTTAACAGCATCATAAATTACATTTTTTCGCTGATTAAAGATTAATTAGCAAAATGTATTTGTCTGATACTTTATGATTATAACATCCTGCAACGCCTTTGATAAGGTCATTTTACTGAAATTGCTAATTTGTGATACAGAACACAAATTAGCAATTGCACTGATAGATATTCAGTATTTTTGATTTTTCTACAGTAGTTATACTTAAAAATATTTAACACCAAAAAAAACTGGTAGGAATGATTTTTGTAACCACTCATTACTACCGCATAAATACAGATCTCTCAACTGTCTACTACAGCATGGATTCAGTGATATCACTAAAGAAATATTTCAGAATCTAAATTTCCCAGTTTAGATAATATCACAGGAATTTTGTCAATCTATATATAGGTAGATTGACACTCCTGTTTGAATTTTGAATTGATTTCTCCCGACTTGTTACCCTCTTCCGTAAACACTCATTGGTTCCTTGATAAATCGGGTGTAAAGATGCTTAAACGTAGACTTAATTACGCGGGGCATACCAAAATCGATCGGCATCAACTTGTCTGGTAGCCGCCAATCTTCTATTTTTAATAAGTCAGGATTTAAATGCGGAAACTCGATGTCAGCAAGTTCTGGACAAACTCCTAGTCTTTGGGAAGCTGCAACTGTAGGCACTTTTTCAGGAGGAACATTAAGGATTTCTATCATTGCCCGATCTAAAGCAAATATATCTGATGCGGCTGCTAAAATACCTAGTTGGCGAGGTTCACCGTTGCTGGGGCCATTACCTTCATGACCAATGATGCCATCTAATATGGTTAAGTTAGGGTTAATTGCCCTGGCAGTTTCTACTAACATTTCACCAAATCTATTCGCGTCTTTTCCAGCTTCCATGTGCCACCAAGCTTTCATTTTGCCGGGGACGCAACCAAACAAGTTTTTTACGCCTAATGTTAATGTCAACTGCATATGTGATTTCACTTTAGGTAAATTAATCACTACGTCTGCTTCCATTGCTTCTTTAGACAGCCGCAGATGGTTAAAATTGTTACTAACGGTTTGGTAACGCTGTCCGTGAAAATCGATGATGGGAAGATTGAGTTCTTCTAAAATAGGCAGATAGCCGTTTGCCACTGCTACGCCCTTGGCACTGCCAAAAGCCGGACTATCGCCCAAAAATGGCTTACCGCCAACCTCAATTACCATCTGGGCAACTTCGTAAACTAGTTCGGCACGGGTGATACACTCTTTACGAGGACGCGTCCCTGTAAGTAGATTCGGTTTGAGTAAAACGCGATCGCCTTTTTTCACAAACGCTGCCATTCCTCCAAAAGGTTCTAGGAGAGTGGCTAAGGATTCTCGTAAAGCCTCTCGTTCGTAGGATGTAGCCCGAATGAGACTAACAGATGGTTTTTGAGTTTGCATGGATAGATAGGGGAGTGGGGAGTAAGAATTTTAGATTTTAGATTTTGGATTTTAGATTGAAATTTAATCCAAAATCTAAAATTGAATTGCCCGATACCATAACCGATTATTCTGTTCTGAGCGGCAAGATACCACTCATTTGTTCTAGATTTAAGACTGTGGCTAAGTCTGTTTCACTCATAAATCCTCGTTCTAAAACAATTTGGCGCAGGGATTTACCTGTTTCTAAAGATTCTTTGGCGACAGCTGCGGCGTTTAAATAACCGATGTGGGTATTTAGTGCGGTTACTAAAGCTAAACTGCCTTCAGCATAAGCTAAACAACGTTCCCGGTTAGCTGTAATTCCCTGGATGCAGCGTTCGGTGAGTGCGGCAATGGTATTTCCCAGAATTTCGATACTGTGAATCAAGTTATAGGCAATTAGCGGCATCATCACATTTAATTCTAATTGTCCCGCTTGTGCGGCTAATGCGATCGCACTGTCATAAGCCATCACCTGAAAACATACCATTGATGTCATCTCTGCCATGACTGGGTTATATTTCCCTGGCATAATCGAGGAACCGGGTTGCACTGGAGGCAGTTGAATTTCTTTGAAGCCAGTTTTTGGTCCCGAATCCATCAGCCGTAAATCGTGGGATATTTTAACTAAATCCTGCGCTAAGTTGCGTAAGGCACCGGAAACATTTACAAATGGTGCCATACTTTGCATGGCTGCCATGAGATGGGGTGCAGGTTCTAAAGGAGTGTTAATCAATTCTGAGAGAACTTCTACCACCCGAAAGCGATAAAGAGGATGAGTATTTAACCCTGTTCCGGCTGCACTACCTCCCAAACCCAGCACCATCAAATCACCAGAGGCGGTGTAAATCCGGTTTTGATGTTCTGTAAGGATTTGTGCCCAAGCCTGAAAATTCTCACCCAAACGCACGGGTACTGCGTCTTGTAAATGGGTTCTGCCAGATTTGACGATATCTTGAAATTCTCCAGCTTTGTTTTCTAAAGACGCGATCGCCCCATCTATTGCTGGGTGTAATGTCACAGATAATGCCAATAAACCACCAATGCGAATTGCAGTAGGAATCACATCATTGGTAGACTGCCCATAATTAACGTGATCATTGGGACTAACACGTTTGTAATTGCCCTTTTCTTCACCAAGAATTTCTAAGGCGCGATTTGCCAAAACTTCATTGACATTCATGTGGTGAGATGTTCCCGCACCCGCCTGATAAACATCTACGACAAATTGATCGCGGAATTTCCCAGCCAGGATTTCATCAGTTGCTTGGACAATCGCCTGACTAATATCTTGGGAAATGCAATTTAGTTCACCATTCACAATTGCTGTCGCTTTTTTAATTATTAGACAAGCGTCTACGTAAGTATTTAGAGGCTTAATGCCACTAATTGGGAAATTTTCGATTGCTCGTAGCGTTTGAATGCCGTAATAAACGCTACTAGAAATTTGGCGATCGCCCATCGAATCGCGTTCGATACGGAATTGGGAGTCTGTTTGTTCAGTCATAGTATATATTTTAAGAGAGCTACAGAAAACAGATTTTCCCACGCAGGCACACTCAGATACACTAATCTGCATATATTTTGCATATTTGCTTGGCTGCTTGTTGCTTTACACTTGTTAACTTTGATTTTTGAATTCCCTATGAGCATACCCAACTGGATTACTTTCTCTCGCTTATTAGGGATACCATTTCTGCTTTACGGTTTATATAATCCCACACCTCAAGCTAAGTGGATATGTTTGGCGATTTTTCTGATTGCTGCATTGACTGATTGGTTAGACGGCTATTTGGCGCGGAAACTCAACCAAATTACTGACTTGGGTAAATTTCTTGATCCCTTAGTGGATAAATTGTTGGTACTTGCGCCGTTGATAGTTTTTATTGAACTAGGAAAAGTGCCAGCTTGGGGAGTGTTTTTGATTTTAGCGCGGGAATTAGCGATCGCAGGTTGGCGAGTGAATCAAACGACAATTACCGGGGCGAATATTTGGGGTAAACTCAAAACTGTTAGTCAAATAGTTGCGATCGCGCTTCTGATTGCACCTTTACCCGAAGTGTGGCAAATTCACTCTCTGAGTGCCTTTTGGGTTTCTGTCGCCTTAACTTTAATATCGGGGGCAATTTACCTGATACCGCAAAATCCAACTAAGGAAAATACACAGTTAGATACAAAGCGAATTTAAAATAAAACCACTGTGGCGATCGCTTTGAAGGAGGTTATGGGTTATAGTCTTTATTCTTAACTCCTAACTTTTCACTCCTAACTTTTTTCATGCCATCCACAATTTTACCACCGCCTCTGAAACCTGGTGACTTACTACGAGTAATTGCCCCTAGTGGTGCTTTGCGAGAATTTGAGGCATTTGGGCGGAGTGTAGAAATTTGGCGATCGCGTGGTTATCGAGTAGAGATCAGTCCACAGATAGATGACAAATGGGGTTATTTTGCTGGGACAGATGAAAACCGCCGTCAGCAATTAGCAGCAGCATGGCAAGATCCTGATTGTCGTGGTATTCTCTGTGCCAGAGGCGGTTTTGGCAGCACCCGCATCTTAGAAGATTGGAATTGGCAACACAACTCAGCACTTCCCAAGTGGTTAATTGGCTTTTCTGATATCACAGCTTTATTATGGAATCTTTATACAGCAGGAATTTCTGGTGTTCATGCCCCTGTGGTGATCACCTTGGCAGATGAGCCAGATTGGTCAATTGAGCGATTATTCAATTGGGTGGAAGGTCGCCCTCTCGCCCCTCTCAAAGGTTTTGGTTGGGGTGGTGGCGTGGTTAATGGCACTTTGTTACCAGGTAATCTCACCGTGGCTACTCACCTTTTGGGTACACGAATCCAACCAAAACTTGATGGTGTAATTCTGGCATTGGAGGATGTTACAGAAGCACCTTATCGCATCGACAGGATGCTGACACAGTGGCGTTTGAGTGGTGCTTTATCTAAAGTCTGTGGTATTGCTTTGGGCGGTTTTACTCGCTGTGAAGCGCCGCCAAGTGTGTCTAGCTTTAGTGTAGAAGAAGTATTGCGCGATCGCTTGGGCGATTTGGGTATTCCGATTGTCTCCGATTTGCCTTTTGGCCATGATAGTCCCAATGCGGCATTACCAGTCGGTGTAGAGGTGACATTAAATGGGGACGCGGGAATATTAGCGATCGCGCATCCGCATTAAGTTCAACTCAATTCCATTTACGGTAGCAACGAGATGTGCTGTAATAAGGGTGAAAAATTTCTAAGAATTTGCTCTGAATCGTCCTGTAGAAAGTTTCTACTACTTGAGGGTCATCAATGTGAAAAGGGTAATCTTGATTAAAGCCTTTAAAAAAATACCAGTTCAGGATAGTTTTACCTTCAGGTGTCAATGCTTGATGGAACTTTAATAACTGCTGGGTGGGATCTGACAAATGCTCTAAAACATCAAAAGAAATGATTGTATCAAAAGTCTCTTTTTCGGGCATTTCCAAGCAAAAACTCATTTTATGGCTCAACCCCATCTGTTCAGATCGATAACGTACAAAGTCATGATGAATGGGATTAATATCACAATAGATTACTTGTTCAACCTGTGGACACAGAGCAGCATTAATTGCATGAGTGCCAATTCCACCACCAAAATCTAACACCCGACCTTTGGCATAATCTACAATCAAATGTAGGGTATTTTCAATATTTTGACTTTCTTTTAGATGCCAAGCTCCCAACTCAAATAAATAAACCTCTCCCACCTGGTCACGATAAAAATCCCTTGCTGTCTCCCAATTAAAATCTTTATGGCCTAACTCGACCATTTCTTCCTTTCCTGCCGCTAATCTTTTTTCTAGTGTTTCTGAATCTAAATGCAAAAATTCCTGTAAATGTTGTTTTAAGTTAAATGAATTTTGCCAATAATCACTTAAGAATGCTGGAGCAGGATGCTTAACCATAAATTTAACTATTTTAATCGATTCAATAGTCTATATTTTAAACTAAATCAATCTTTTCTAATTACTTTTTTGAAAAATCTAAATTTTAATAATTGATGCAATCCCGAACCAACAAGTCTCCCACCACCCTTAGAAGCGGATGATTTCTGGCACAATCTGTTAATAACATCACCAACCGATCAATCCCAAGTGTTGCGCGATCGCTTGGGTGACACAAATTATGGCATATTGAATATCAGCGAATAAATCACAAATAGCATTATTATTGTAATGTGATTTACGCAGTGCAAACTCTCTTGAAATAGTTTTAAATATTACATAACATACTTATGGTCTCCATCCTATTTGACTTAAATCCTGAAATTTCAGTTATCCTTTGTACCTACAACCGAGAAGAATACTTAAGTAATTGCATCAATAGTGTTGTTAATCAAACTTTTAAAAATTGGGAACTGTTGGTAGTTGATGATGGTAGCCAAGATAATACTTTTGAAATTGTCAATCCCTATGTGCAAAAATTTAATAATATCCGTTATTTGAAACACCAAAATAAAAAATTAGGTTACTCTAAAAACACCGGAGTTCAAGCATCATTTGGCAAATATATCACATTTATTGACAGCGATGATACATATAAACCCAACCATCTAGAGTCGCGGCTTGAATATATGCAAGCTAATCCAGAAATTGATTTGATTGAAGGAGGATTTTTTTCTGAAGAAGAGATTTTTGTGGCCGATTATTTTCAACCTGGTCAAATAATTAATCTGCGTGAATGTGTTTTAGGTCCTACGTTTTTTGGTACAAGACGAGTATTTTTTGAATTGCGGGGATTTAAGAATATTTCCTATGGAGAAGATACAGATTTTTGGAAACGAGCAGACAAAATTTTCAAAATTAAAAAAGTCACACAACCGCAAACTTACGTTTATACAAGAGCAGAATCAAGCATTACCAAGGATGTTTTAGAACACCGCTCATTAACCTAAAAAATTCAATTTGGTTTATCTTGATTCACAAAATATAACGCTACCTACAACTATGCATATTTGTCATATAGTTTTGAATAACATTGGTGGAGCGCCTAAAGTTGCTAATTCGCTCATTTGTTCCCAGACTAAAGCTGGCTATCAAGTCTCTACTGTGGTTCTTACTTTTTTAAATTCACAGTGGATATTATCTTTTCAAGCTGCCCAACAAGTGATTATTATGAAAGTTGCAGGTACTTCATTTAGTATCGGGGGAATAATGCACCAAATATGGGTAGCAATACAATTAAATAAAGTCATTACTGAACAAAAACCAGATATTATTATTTGTCATAGTGCATTTCTCACTAAGCTATTTTATATATCTCAATTAGTTCCTGGAAGTTTATCTGTGCCATACATTAGTTATATCCACAGTGATTATATTTCTGAATTACAAATTGAACGTGAAAAAAACCCCATCAGTGCATCCATCCAAAACTTATCTATAAGTACTACTCGCTGGATTGATTTGCGTGCTATTCAACAAGCTAGTGGATTAGTATTTGTTTGCAAGGCTCTTTATGAAAGATTCTCAAATTTTGATTTAAATGAGCGTCCAATACTGATATCCTACAATCCAGCTATAGATGATATGAGTAACCAACCTCTTCATCCTATAGCTGATTATTGGTTAAAAAATTCTCAACTAATTACCTTTGTATGTGCTTCTAGATTTCACCATCAAAAAGACCATACAACTTTACTCAAGGCATTTGCTAAAGTTAGTAAAAATCATTTAAATATCCGGCTAATTTTGCTAGGAGACGGTGATTTAGAGATAGAAATGCAAGCTCTAGCAAATTCTTTAGCCATTAGTGAAATTGTTCTCTTTGCGGGATCTGTCACCAATCCTAGAGCTTACTTTTCACAGTCTAGAGCAGTTATACTTGCCTCTCATTTTGAAGGATTTGGTATGGTTCTGGTAGAAGCTGTAGCCAGTGGGGTAACGTTTATTGCCACTGATTGCCCAGTTGGTCCCCGTGAGATTTCTGAAGTATTTAAATGTGGAACGATAGTACCACCAAGTGATGTAGATGCATTAGCAAAAGCTATTATTGACTATGTAGAAACTCCTCAGCAGAAGATTGATCGCTCTGAGCAAATTGCACAATTATTTAGTGAAACTAGCTGTGCTAACAAGTTAGAAGGTTTGATACAGCAAGTTGTTTCTCAAAGAGCGTGATTAGTTATACCAATTCTGTATGAAGATGCACAGAATCATCTGCCTGAAATCCTTGCTAGATAAAAGGACTATTCTATGCAGGCTCACATAGAATTGGTATTAGGAATAATGATAATGTGCTAGATTACCTATCTTTATGTCTAAAGACTTTGTATGAATATTAATTTTCTCGCTGACAAAATTAGAGATTTTTGGCGGTCGTTGATCAATTCTACTTGGCAGCTTTTGCTTATAGGAATTATTCTCAGTTTGTCTCTGATATTTTTATCTAGTTGTCAAGGGATAAGACAAAAGGAAGATGGGGTAATTCATCTGACACTATGGCAAGCTATTAATCCCCCTGCAAATCGAGATATATTTCAAAAGCTAGTAGATAAATTTAATCAGACTCATCCTGATATTCAGGTAGAGTCTATCTTTGAGAGTGAACCTCAATTACCAAAATTATTAACATCAGTGGTTGCTAATGTGCCACCAGACCTCCTGTCATTCCACCCTGAATATACAGGTCAATTTGTGGAATTAGGGGCAATTCGACCTTTAGAAGATTGGTTAAACAAATTACCATTGAAATCAGATATCAGACCTAATCTACTGGAAGAAATGCAGTTAGGTGGTCATATCTGGTCAGTACCAATGCACACTAGCAATATTGGTATTTTCTACCGCCCTAAGCTTTTTGAAGCTGCGGGAATCACAGAAATACCCAAGACTTGGGAAGAATTGCGACAAGTTGCCAAAAAATTAACTATAGACCGCAATGGCGATCGCCGACCTGAGCAGTATGGAATATTACTGCCTTTAGGAAAAGGAGGATGGACTGTATTTAGTTGGTTCCCGTTTTTATTTGGTGCTGAAGGGGAGATTGTAACTAATAATCGCCCCAATTTAACTAATGCGGGTGCGATCGCAGCCTTAAAATTTTGGCAAGGACTGATAAAAGATGGTTCAGTATTGCTTTCCGCCCCAGAACGAGGTTATGAAGAGGATGCTTTTCTTACCGGTCGTGTTGCAATGCAGATCACAGGCCCTTGGACGTTAATCATGAAATCTGACGTTGATCATCAGGTATTACCCATACCAGCAGGTGTGAAAGCTGCTACAGTCACAGGTACTGGAAATTTTTTTGTGATGAAGACCACACCAGCAAGAGAGCAAGCGGCATTCAAATTTTTGGAGTACGTTTTGAGTGAGGAATTCCAAATAGAATGGAGTATGCGGACGGGTTTTTTGCCAGTTACTTTCAAATCTGCTCAAAGCAAAGCTTATCAGCAATTTATCAATGAAAAACCAGTGTTAAAAGTGTTTTTTGAGCAAATGCCTGTGGCACGTTCTCAACCGACGATTGCTGGATATAGTCGTATTTCTGACAGTCTTGGTCGAGCGATCGAAGCTACATTGCTAGGAGAGTCTCCCGAAAAAGCCCTCAAGACAGCACAAGAGCGTTTAGAGATGATTTGGGATGACAAATAAATGGGACTGGGTATTGGGGAACTGGTGCTATCTTATCGAGTGCAGTGGCTTGAGTACATAATTAACTACTAGCATTGTTAAGAATTCCTACAAGCACTCGCACTAATTCTTCCAAACCTTCCGGGACGCGATAAAGTTTGATATCTTGCACGACCCGTTTATCTTGCCGATAAAATATTCCAAATCGCCAATCTTCTCCATTTGTTACAGCACCATACAATGTTGGTGTTTGAGAATCTGTCCATTGGTCGAGTGCAATCAATTCAATTGCAAGTTGAGTAAACCCCCGGCTTAAATCGGATTGCTTGGCTTCAACTACTAACAGGGAATTGGAAGATGAAATATAGTAATCAAAACTTCCTTTGAGTTGTTCGCTAACATTAATAGGGTACTCAATGTTCAGCTGAGTTTGTGTTTGGTCGCAAATTTCCAACAAAATAGGAGCAATTAAAACTTCACGTTTTGCAGCTTCACTGATAGGGTTGACGCGCATAATATTACGCTGTAGGTAACGCTGCAAAAACTCTAAATAGTCAACTACGCCTGAATATTGTGGTAGTTGTAGCGATGCGCGTTCGTAACTACATCCCAGTTCCGCCAAGATGTCTGCTGGCGCATAGGGTAATTCAAAATACTTGCTAAATGTATAACTTTGACCAGGTTGGAGAATGCGTGGGCGAGTCATAAACATTAAGGTTATGGAATATATCGATAAAAGTCAGGGAGAAACTCCAGTTTTACGATGTAAATTTCTTTTCAATGTACACAAGCCAATTGCTGGTATGGCTCCTAGAGTTACTGCTGTAAATAATTGTCCACTCCAATATAATATGGGAGTACGGTAGGTTTCTGGAATCAAATTTTGGACAACAAAAAGCAACCAAACCAAAATAGTGATTAATAAGAAAGAGATTGAGGGTAAAAAATTCCACCACCAAACGCCAGATGTATATCGCCTCAATACCAGCCATTGGCAAATCCCCAGCCAAATTCCAGAAATTATATATGCGATCGCAGATAAAAATCCCAAAATCAAAGTTTCTTCAGGAGATGATGAGACAATGGTTGAAATGTACTTAATCCAAGTTGTAGAAACACCGTTGGCAATCAGCCAACCTAGACTAGTAGCAAATATCCACTGCCAACCCGGTAAATATCGGTAAAGGATCAGGCTTTGGTCAGCTGCGAAAATCACAGCAAATATAAGGTTACTGAGATTTCTAACCAAAATGCTCCATGTTTGTGG
This sequence comes from Nostoc sp., assembly GCF_054880495.1. Classification (NCBI taxonomy): domain Bacteria; kingdom Bacillati; phylum Cyanobacteriota; class Cyanophyceae; order Nostocales; family Nostocaceae; genus Nostoc; species Nostoc sp. The sequence continues at coordinate 5,236 of NZ_JBTYKD010000069.1, read as the reverse complement.
TTGGATAGCAACGCCAGTTGAGAGACTTAGGAGAATAATTTTCTCTAAGGCGATACTGACAACGCCACCCACAACCCATCCAATAAGAGTCATTAAGGTAAACTGAATAAAGAACCTCTGTCGCTGCGATCGCGGAATCAAAAACTTTCCTGGGTTAGGCTCGTTATTAGCAGATGCAACATGATCGGGACTGTTAGAGTCAGTTTGCATATAAAGTTGGGAGAGTGGAGAGTAGGGAAAACAGACAAGAGTAACGAAATTCTTTTATATTCCAATTTCTTTGTTGATTCTTGTTTTATCCCATTTTTTAGTTCCGACTCCCCCTTGCCGTGAAGCGACTAGGGCTTTTGCTGACAACTTGCTGAAAAAGCGTAATCCCAGAATGATAAGCTAAACAGTGGCATAAAAATTGTGACTTAGGATGAAGTAATAAATGGGTGTTTCTTCAACGACTCCTCATCTCTTACGGGCTGCTCGTGGTGAAGTAGTAGATCGTCCCCCTGTATGGATGATGCGACAAGCGGGACGATATATGAAAGCATATCGAGACTTAAGAGAGAAGTATCCTTCATTTCGCGATCGCTCGGAAATTCCAGAAGTAGCAATTGAAGTTTCCTTGCAACCGTGGAGAGCCTTCCAGCCAGACGGAGTAATTTTATTTTCTGATATCGTCACCCCATTACCTGGTTTGGGCATTGACATGGACATCGCCGAAGGTAAAGGGCCAATCATTCACTCGCCCCTCCGCACAATTGAACAAATTGATCGCCTGCGTCCTTTAGAACCAGAAGCATCTCTACCATTTATCAAAACAATTTTACAGACGTTGCGCTCCGAAGTAGGCGATAAATCAACGGTTTTGGGTTTTGTGGGTGCGCCGTGGACGTTAGCAGCTTATGCAGTTGAAGGAAAAGGTTCTAAAACCTACTCGATTATCAAAAATCTGGCATTTTCAGAGCCGGCGATACTGCATCAATTATTAGCTAAATTAGCAGATGCGATCGCCATCTATGCCCGTTACCAAATCGATTCTGGTGCTCAAGTTGTGCAAATGTTCGATTCTTGGGCGGGTCAGTTGAGTCCTCAAGATTATGATACCTTTGCTCTCCCCTATCAGCAGAGAGTTTTCCAGCAAGTCAAACAAACCCATCCCGATACACCTTTGATTTTGCTAGTTAGCGGTAGTGCGGGTGTGTTGGAAAGAATGGCCCAATCTGGCGCTGATATTGTCAGTGTAGACTGGGCGGTGGATATGGCAGACGCACGAGCCAGATTAGGCAAACAAGTCAAAGTTCAAGGAAATCTTGATCCAGGCGTACTATTCGGCTCTAAACAGTTTATCCGCGATCGCATTCTCGATACCGTTCGCAAAGCTGGCAATTGGGGTCACATTCTCAATCTCGGTCATGGTGTCTTACCAGAAACGCCAGAAGAAAATGTTGCTTTCTTCTTTGAAACCGCAAAGGAACTTAATCTTGCAGGAGTTAAGGCTTGAGAGTGAGGAGTTATGAGTTAGGAGTTATAAACTATAAAGTTATCAGTTACGAGGTGCAAAGTTATTTTTTACTCCTCACTTCTAACTCCTAACTTTATTTTTAACTCCTGATTCGGAACTTTTAACTTTATTTTTAACTCTTTAGTTTTAACTGCTAACGTTTGATAAATTCTCTATGAGCCAGAAACGGATTTTAGTGACTGGTGCAAGTGGTTGTATAGGTCATTATTTAACAGAAGCCTTAATTAAGGAAACAGATCACGAACTGTATCTGTTAGTTAGGAACCCAAGTAAACTGCAAGTTGATACCAAGGCACGTTCAGGTATCAACGTTTTGCAAGGTGATATGCAAAATATTCACCAGTTTGCCGATTTGCTATCTACGATTGATACGGCGGTACTCACAGCCACAGCTTGGGGTGGTGATGAGACATTTGATATTAATGTCGTCAAGACTATAGAGTTGCTCGAACTACTAGATCCAGAACGTTGCCAGCAGGTGATTTATTTTTCGACAGCTAGCGTTTTGGATCGCTACAATCAACCATTAAAAGAAGCTGGGGAAATTGGGACAGATTACATCCGTTCTAAATATGAGTGCTTACACCAAAAAGAAAAATTAGCGATCGCACCCAAAATTACCACACTATTTCCGACTTTAGTAGTGGGCGGTGATGCCAATAAACCCTATTCTCACCTCACATCTGGCATTCCAGAAGTTACGAAATATATTAATTTGATTCGCTTTTTGGAAGCAGATGGCAGTTTTCACTTCATCCACGGACGAGACATTGCGACTATCGTGCAATATTTAATTGATCATCCTCCCGAAAATGATCAACCACGTCGGTTTGTTTTAGGTCAGCCACAGTTAACAGCTAATCAAGCAGTGGAAGAAGTTTGTGCTTATCTGGGCAAAAAGATTTCCTTTCGCATTCCCATATCTTTAGCATTGGCTAATTTAATTATCGTTATGTTCCGTATTCAGATGGCCGCTTGGGATCGGTTTTGCATGAACTATCGGCATTTCACCTATGAAAAATTCATCAATCCCGATAGTTTCGGCTTACCAAATTATTGTGCAACCATGAGTGATGTTTTAAAAATCAGTGGTGTTAAACGTTAGCCAGTAAAGGAGTTTATGCCTTCCTGGTTTGATAAGGCGAAAAATAATCAGCATTGACTTACGAGTAACTTATTAGGTAATGTGATGATCGTTACTGTTGTGCGATCTAGAGGCAACATTCGTTGGTTTCGGTCTGATATAGATATCTGGATACTTGACTGGAACAAGTGGCGGGATGAATTTTTAAATGCTGGTTATGAGGTTCCAAAGCTAGATGTTTCTGAAAGATTTGGAATTACTGTAGTTAACCAAGAGACTGCGGAAAGATTTCTATCAGCAGTTTCGATATTCGAGATATCTAAGAATAATTTGTACACCGAATTGCTTACCAGTTATACAAATGCAAAATCATGGTAGGATGTTTCCGATCTATTCCCGACAGTATTTGTTGATTTTGATAAAAATCGGGTTGGTGCATTTTATTTTGAAGGACCTGGGATAGAGAGGTATGTTCCAGATGGATAGATTGGAGAGTTTGTAGACTTTGCTAATACCTACAACGAAGACGTATTTCCATCTAGCGAGAAATTTTGGATTTCAGATGGTTTTGACATACTTAAAATCCTTAACGAGCGAGGTAGTATGTTGAATGGTACATAAATTAGATTGGTACTAATTTTTTGACTTGAGGCAGACGCAATGAGGTTTTAATACAGACCACTCGTAGGGGCACAGCATTGCTGTGCCCCTACCATCTGTTGCATCCAAACGAGAACTGCTATAGTTACCCATTTGAGGTAAAAATATCAATGTTAAAATAAAACAACTTTAAGAAAAAGTCAATAACTCTTTATTTTCGTTAGAGTGGGATAACAATCAAAGTGTGAGGATTGATACTACATGCGAATCTTGTTAGTGTATCCGATATTTCCCAAAACCTTTTGGTCTTATGAAAAAATCTTAGAGTTAGTCGATCGCAAAGTTTTATTACCACCTCTGGGTTTAGTAACAGTAGCCGCGATTCTGCCCCAAGAATGGGAATTTAAACTAGTCGATCGCAACATCCGCCCAGCAACAGAAGCAGAATGGGCATGGGCAGATGTAGTCATCCTCTCCGCGATGATTGTCCAGAAACAAGATTTACTCGACCAAATCCAAGAAGCAAAAAAACGTGGCAAACTAGTCGCAGTTGGCGGTCCCTATCCCACCTCTGTACCTCATGAAGTTGAAAATGTTGGCGCAGATTTTCTGATTTTAGATGAAGGGGAAATTACGCTACCCATGTTTATTGAGGCAATAAAAAGGGGAGACACATCTGGCACTTTCCGCGCCACAGAAAAACCTGATGTCACAAGCACACCAATACCCCGCTTTGATTTATTAGAATTGAATGCCTATGACATGATGTCGGTGCAGTTTTCGCGCGGGTGTCCCTTCCAATGCGAATTTTGCGACATTATTGTTCTCTACGGGCGCAAACCCCGCACCAAAGCCCCAGCACAACTGTTAGCAGAATTAGATTACCTCTATAAATTGGGTTGGCGGCGGGGTGTGTTCATGGTGGATGACAACTTTATTGGCAACAAGCGAAATGTGAAATTGTTGCTGAAAGAGTTAAAAGTCTGGATGGCAGAACACAAATATCCTTTCCGATTTGACACTGAAGCTTCAATTGACTTAGCAGAAGATGCAGAAATGTTGGAGTTGATGGTTGAGTGTGGTTTCTCGGCGGTGTTTTTGGGAATCGAAACGCCGGATGAGGATAGTTTGCAAATGACCAAAAAGTTTCAAAATACTCGTAGTTCCCTAACTGAGGCAGTAGAAACCATCACTAAAGCGGGATTGCGCCCAATGGCTGGGTTTATTATCGGCTTTGATGGCGAAAAAGCAGGTGCAGGCGATCGCATTGTCCGCTTTGCAGAACAAGCAGCAATTCCCTCTACAACCTTTGCGATGTTGCAAGCGTTACCAAATACCGCGCTTTGGCATCGCCTGAAAAGAGAAGGACGACTACGGGAAAATCAAGATGGCAACATCAACCAGACAACATTGATGAACTTTCTCCCCACCCGTCCCCTAGAAGAACTTGCCAGAGAATATATTGAGGCATTCTGTACTTTATACGACCCAGTGCAGTACTTAGATCGTACCTATCGCTGTTTCTTAATGATGGGTTTGCCGAGTTGGAAAGCGCCAGCAAAAATGCCAGAGTTAGTAGTTGTGAAAGCGCTGCTGACTGTGATTTGGCGACAAGGCATCAAACGAGAAACTCGTTGGAAGTTCTGGCATCATTTGTTCAGCATTATCAAGCGTAATCCTGGAGTTGTTGAGCATTATATTGCCGCTTGTGCCCACAACGAGCATTTTCTAGAGTATCGCCAAATTGTGCGCGATCAAATTGAAAGTCAGCTTGCAGAATATCTAGCGCAAGGTGCAGAAAAGCCATACGTGCTAGTTAAGGAAAAAGTAGAAGAAAAAGCTGAAGCGGTAGTCAGTTAAGGGTGGTAATGGGTAATAAACCACGTCTATTTTGAAACCTGTAGTTCTTCGGTGGTCAAAAGGATTTGCCTTCATCCCCCAACCCCTTCTCGCAGATTTGGGAGAAGGGGAGCCAGAATTTCAAAGTCCCTCTCCCAGATATGGGAGAGGGATTTAGGGTGAGGGCAAAAACTACG
>NZ_JBTYKD010000068.1:0-29478 GCF_054880495.1 Nostoc sp. | reverse complement strand
ATCTGTCAAGTATTTTTTCTAGGCAGTCTCTCATGCTTATTTTGTTTGATTTGTCAAGTTCACATTATACCAAATTAGATGAGCTTACCCTGGCTAAGGGTCAGATAGGAGTTTACGATCGCACAAATATTCAGGAGGCAGGAGGGAAAAGGCAAGAGGGTTTTAGGCTAGTTTATCTTTATTTACATAGTTTGGTTTTATTATGTCAACTTAATTTAATTACAAATTACGAGTTATCATGACTGCTGATCATCTCTGGCTACCTGCACCGACAGATTTAACTTTGTTACCGGATGAGATTCATGTCTGGCGCATAGACCTTGACCAGTCAGAAGCACAGCTGCAAAATTTTGCAGCAACTCTTTCTAGTGACGAAACGGCTCGTGCTGAACGATTTTATTTTCCAAAGCATCGGCAGTATTTCATCGCTGGTCGCGGTATTCTCAGAACTATATTAGGGCGCTACTTGGGTATCAAGCCATCACAAGTAGAGTTTAATTATCAACAGCGTGGCAAACCAGTATTAGCAGATGCATTTGCTGATAGTGGACTGGCATTTAACTTATCTCATTCCCAAGGGTTGGGTTTGTGCGCGGTAAATTGTACTCGCCAAATTGGTGTAGACCTAGAATATATTCGCCCGATGTCTGACTTGGAAGCTCTTGCCAAACGGTTCTTTTTACCGAGAGAATATGAGATGTTGCGATCGCTATCTCCCAACCAACAGCAAGAGATATTTTTCCGTTACTGGACTTGTAAGGAAGCTTATTTAAAAGCGACTGGAGATGGACTATCCCAGTTAGAGCAAATTGAGGTGTCGCTAACTCCCACAGAACCAGCCAAGTTACAGATAACTGAAGACTGGAGTCTTTTTGAACTAATACCTGCTAATAATTATGTTGCTGCTGTTGCGGTGGCGAATATTGGCTGGCACTTAAAATGTTGGCAGTATTAATCCTAGCCATTAGTCATTTTTCCCCAATGCCCAATACTTCTCTACGAGAGGCTACGCCAACAACTTTGCTACTTCTCTACCAGAGGCTGCGCCAACGACGTCGCTACTTCTCTACGAGAGGCTCCGCCAACGACGCCGCTCAGTACAAGTCAGTACAAGTGCCCCATGCCCAATGCCCCCTACTTATCTTCCTGCATACTTCTCACAATTTTTGTCACTAGGTTTCTGGGTACAAATCTGACGCTTTTTGCCAGTATTTTATTGAGCAAACCAGGAATAACAATGGTTTTGCCCTTCATTAAGGCGCGAAAACCAATTTCGGCTACTGTTTGTGCATCCATCATCTTCTTACCCTTAAGTAACTTAGAGTCAGCCATTCCCGTTCTTTCATGAAAGGCAGATGCGGTTGAGCCTGGGCAAAGAACTGTCACAGTTACACCTGTACCTTCTAATTCATTAGCGATCGCTTCTGAAAAAGATAAGATATAGGCTTTAGTAGCAAAATAAACCGCCATTAAAGGGCCTGGTTGAAAGGCAGCAGCCGAGGCGACGTTTAATATTTTTCCCTCACCTTGCTTTACCATGTCCTTCACGAATAGTTTAGTTAAATGGGTGAGACACACCAAATTTACCTGTAGCATTTCCAATTCAGCAGCTAGGTCTGTTTCGTGAAATAATCCATAGATACCAAATCCGGCATTATTTACCAGCACATCAACCTTAATATTGGCGAGTTGCAATTCTGTGAAAATTTCTTCAGGAGCTGTTGATATAGATAGATCCTTAACAATAGTCGTAACAACATTTCCAAATTTTTCTTGGAATTTAACTGCAATTTCTACAAGCTTTATCCCGTTTCTGTCTACTAAGACAAGATTGTAATCATGAGCAGCAAAAATACATGCTAATTCGTAGCCAATTCCACCGGCTGCCCCAGTAATAAGAGCAGTTTTTTTACTCTGTCCTTGATGTGTTGTGTTCATGTAAAAAGGTTAGTGAATTCAAGTTGGTGAAGCTGCATTGGATTTACAGTGGTTCTCGCTCTACAATTAAGTATGCGTAATATCTGAAACGACGAGAAATGTCTTGAGTTATAACCCTTTCAAATGCTTGTGTGGTGCGTAGGCGTAGCCCGCACTTCGACAAAGCTATCGCCTTGAGCTTGCTAGATATAGCAGGACAAACGTAAATTTAGGACTTATGCATCGTCAAAGTTGATAATCCAGAAAATTCGGTTATGTCCGACTGCTAGCGATCTCTATTTTTACACGTATTTGATTACTCACAGGACTTACGCAAACAATAGCCGAAAAGAATGATTTTCTTCTTAGGGCAATACCCTGCGGGAAGCTAAAGCTACATGAATTGCCCCGAAGGGCGTGTAGTTTTGTGTAAGTCCTAACTCAGAAGAGTGGGTAAAATCAAACTTTTATGGCTGACACTAACCATTGTATACTCAATTTTTTATGTCAAGGTGTAAGTTCTAAAAATTTACATTTTTGAGCATCAAAAAACAGGACAATTAGATTGCCTCTGTTGATGTATGATTTGTTAGCTGGCATCTTAAATGTTGGCTATTAAGTAGTACTGAGTCTTAAAAAACATGGATTAAACAAAATGTTTGGTAGGGGAGCCAGTGCGTTGCGGTGAGGCAGTCCGGTCTTCTCCCTTCGCGCAGCGTCTCCAAGAGTTGGGGAGACGCTAAAAGCGATGGGGTTTCCCCCATGAGGAACTGCCATTAGCGCAGCGTTAGCGAGTCCGCGAGCGTCACCCGAAGGGAGGTTCCCGACGAGCGATGACTCGCTATCTGTTGTAGCAACTGGCATTGTGTTACAGAAGCTGTAACGCCCCCTACGCAAGTTGTGAGTTCCTAAGCGATATTCAAGAAACCAGTTTGAATCAAGTAGGCGGTATAAGTCATAAACAATTGAGAGTCAATGGGAGGACAAACAATAGAACTACCTGCTAGTGCAATCAGGGTATCTTCGCAGCTAATATGGGGTCTTCTAGCTTGTAAATACAAATCAGGAATAGTCACTTGTTCATCAGACCAACGTTCCAATAAAAAGGGTCGCAGAGTGTATAAAGGGTTATCCACAGAAGACACATTATTAATTAACTCTGCTTGCCATTTTTCATAGGGAATCATCTCAACTGAATAACCAAAAGAGCGTATCCACTCAACTAGCATTTTCAAAGCTGCAGGTTGGGGATGTTGTAAATTGAAAGCCTTACCTATGGATTCTTTTTGGCGTGATAGATAAACGATCGCTTTACTTACATAGTCCACAGGAGACATATCTAACATATAATCTACATCAGGGAAACTTCCCATTTGTAGACAGCCCTTGGTCATCAAATTGATAAAGTCATGTGTGTTACAAATCCCTGTTTTGCTATCACCTGAAATCAGTGGTGGTCTATAGATAGTTACAGGTAGTCCACGATCACGGGCAATTTTGACTAACTTCTCAGCTACCCATTTAGTTTGAGAGTAACCAAGATAAATACCTTCCCAATGATTGAATTCATCCTGTTCTTTGACAACCTTGCCAGCATAAGCAGATGATTCAAAAATAGCGACACTAGAAACGTAATGTACAGGCTTGACTTTAACTTGACATGCCAATCTCAAAACTTCTTGCGTTCCTAAAACATTGGCTGCCTTCAGTACAGAGTAGGGAAAAACATAATTCAACAAAGCACCACTATGATAGATAGTATCAATATTGGCAGCTAAAATTTGAAACTGTTCAGAGCCAACACCTAACAATGGCTGAGATAAATCGCCGACAATCGGAATAATTCTGGAGTTAAATTGCTCCTGCCAAATTGCATACTGTTGCAGATTATTTTGGAGTTTACTTTTGCCTTCTTCGGCATTAGCAGCACGCACTAAACAATAAATATCCGCATTAGTTCCCTGTAGCAATTCCCGGATGACAAAAGCTCCTAAAAAGCCTGTTCCTCCAGTTAAAAAGATGTTTTTCGGTTCACCTACAGGCAGATTAGATGCAGCACCAGGATGGATGGTGGGGTCAAGAACAGCCTCAGCACTTAAATCTAGAACAGAGGGCGCAGCGTTGGCATTAGAAGATGTCACTCCTGTCTTTAGAATCGGTGAATCTTCTTGCACTTCTTCAGCTAAACGTTGTGAAAGAGCTTCAATATTTGGGTAATGCCACAGAAGCAATGGAGATGGTTGAAATCCTAGCAATTTCTCTAATTTGCTTACTAGAATCATTGCTTGGGCTGAATCCAAACCATAGTTTTCTAAATGCTCTTTAACATCTATTTCATCAGTTGATACTTTTAGCAATTCAGCTAAGTTAGATATCAAAAATATTTGAATATCGCCTGCGGTGAAAGACTGTTTTATAGTCATTTTCAAATCTCCAACAATGTAGAACGAATAGGGTGATACTGGCTGTAATAATCGTCAGCTTGCAGTCCTTGAATTTTCAAATTTTGGATACGATACAAAAAGGCTGTACCAGTCATAATTTGATTAGCAACATCAACTACCCGACGATTATTTGCTTCAGAGAGGTAGGAACCCCGTACCCAGTCATTGAAACCGCCCATTGCTGGGCCACACCAAATTTGATAATCGACTTCTCTACCTTTTTCACCAGAACTAGACCACCGAGAAGATAATCCTAAATACCAGCGGAAAATCAACGCCATTTTCAATTTAGGATTATTAACTGCTTTACCCAATTTCTCAGGATTCTTTTGGGACAAATAAGCCGCAGTTCCTTCCCATACTTCCGCAATAGTTTTGCGAAAAACTTGTTTTTCTAATTTCTCTCTTTCTGCCAAAGGAATCTCTTCAATGGAATCATAAGCGCGATAGAGTTCAAATAATTTCTGCGCTCGCATGGGGAACATCGTACCGCGTTTAAGAACTTGTAGTTTGACTCCAATTTCAAACATATCTGCTGCTGGGGCCATCATCATATCAGCCATTTCTGCTTGAGCTAATAATTTTTTGGTATGTTCACAAGCTCCAGATTCAACGCATGACTGATTAATTGAGCCGGTCATTATATAAGCAGCACCCATCATAAAGGCTGCTAATGCTGATTGTGGTGTACCAATTCCCCCTGCTACTCCGATTCTAATCGGTGTTTGGTAATGATATTGTGCTTGAATTTCATCCCGCAAGGCAATAATAGAAGGCAACAAACAAACCAAAGGACGGTTATCTGTATGACCACCAGAATCAGCTTCGACGGTAATATCATCAGCCATCGGAACTTTGGCTGCAAGAGTTGCTTGTAACTCGGTAATTAATCCTTGTTCTAGAAGTTCTTTAAGAATTCTGGCTGGTGCTGGTTGCAGAAATTTAGTGGCTACTTCTCGGCGAGAAATTTTGGCGATGACTTTGTTTTTGATTTCAATTTGATTAGCGTTATTCAACCCCAAGCCAGCAACACGGTAATAAACAATGTTGGGGGTCAAGTCGAGAAATGCAGATGCTTCTACTGTTCTGACTTGATATTTAAGGTATAAATCCACAGCCCGGCGTTCAATCGCAGGTTCGTTAGGACTGTGAATTAAATTAAATGCATAAGGCCCTTGAGGTAAAGCTTCTTGAATACGATTTATGGCTGTTTCCAAACGGTCTGGAGTTAAACCACCTGCACCAAAGGAACTCAAAATTTGCTCTTTTCCGAGTGCAATGACCATTTCTTCAGAAGCGATTCCGCCAGCCATTGCACCAGTAACATAGGCATATTTCACTCCATGAGAGGAGAGAAAATTGGGATCTCCAAACTGTTGAATGCGGATTGGTGCTGCAAATGTTAACAGTTCTACTTGGGCTGTTGTGCCATTATCACCAGGGGACAAATACCCCTCATTTGTGACACCGATTTTTCCGGCAACTTTCACGATGTAGCAGGGTTTATCTAATACCATCAATTTATTTTTGATGGTTTGTTGCTCAAAAGATACAGTTTCTAAAGAACCTTTCCAAACCTGGTTTTTGTTATAAGACCAAGCAGAGAAATTAAGACCATTATCGTGTTTACTTAGTACCGTATCTACGGTTGTCACGGCAGTTATCCCTTGGATTATAAGTAATGGATGATAAAAGCTGAAGGATGTATACTCTGTTAACGAACCGCAGAGGCGCAGAGGGCACAGAGTAAGGGAGTAATACCAATTCTCAGATGCACGTAATCTTTATTAAACGAACCGCTTTCGCGTAGCGTCTCGCAGAGAAGACGCCAAGGACGCATTCGCGGAGCGTCTCGTTGGCGCAGCCTCTCGTAGAGAAGAGAAGGAAGAGATAAGTTAAGAATTAGTTGGTGCAAGTTGAGAGAGAATTGGTATCAGGTATTAAGATTCTTCGTTAAGCAAGTTTTGGGCGCAAGTTAGTTGCAATTGAATGATTTCGCTCATTTGTTGACTGTAATCTTGTCTAGCTTGTAAAAAAGCTGTGTGCGCTTTGGTTATCTTTGAATTATTTACATTGAGCTTTTGATACTGAGTCTTATTTAAATCGAACATGCTGATGATGCTACTAATTTTTTGAGTGATGACAGGTGGGGAAGAGAGAGGAATTGGCTGTCTAATTGCACTTGACTCAGAAGATTGTAATTGTTCTTTCGTTTCAAAACCGTTATCAATGATATTTTTCGGTTTTACTTCTTCTGGCTGAGGCAAGATGTTAGGGGAATAATTTTCTTGTTGGATTATCTGGTTGGAAGTGTTAAGAGAATCTGTGATTTCAGATTGTTGGAGATTAGGTATGTTGGGATGCTGTTTTTTGAAGCGATCGCTCCTAAGATTCCCAGCGAAATCTTCAACAATTTGGCGATTTTCGTTGCTCAATATAGCAGCAGCAATTGATTTTCCACCCAAGGTAACTATTCTCAATGTTGCTTTATTTTTATTAGCGGTTTCTTGGGCTTTGCTGTACAGTGGTGATAAATCCACGTTTACCTGATGACTGAGTAGTTTTGCTAATGCTTTGACCATTGAGGCATGGTCATCCATCCCTCTACGATTCAGAGAAACTGTGATGTGTTCTTTGTTGTCAAGGATTTTATCAATCCATCGTGAACAAACACTACCCGCACCTGCTTCTAAAAATATTCGGACACCATCACCGTAGACACGATTAACTAATTGTGGAAAATCAAGTTCTTGGCATAATCCTTTAGCAATGTTATGCGCGATGGTTTCACTTTCAAGTGCGATCGGTTGATAATCGGCAGCTGAATAAAATACAATACCGGGAAGATTTTGGGATGGTAAAGTGTTTACCTTCTTGATTTCCTCGTACTGCGATCGCATCGCTTCACAATGTATCACATGGTCGAAGGGAGCCGGGAAAGCGTTGCAACCTAAAGTTGTAATCACTCGCTTACAGGCTGCATCATCACCAGCAATTAATACTTCTTCTGGTGTATTAATTTGAGTTAGATAAACACGATTCTCATGTTTGAGACATTCTCTAACTTGGGATGGACTAGCCATGAGAACATAGGTATTCCACAAATTGTTGTTTTGTGAACTTGGTGAATCGGTTAATCCCCAATATTCACGCACAGCATTTTTCGGACCAGATAATTTATCGCCAAATAAAGGTGATGAGTTTAAGGTATTACTTCCGCCCTCAAAATCACTCCAAACTCCTTGGGCAACCATCATACTGGTTTCACCCAAGCTATATCCAAAAACGGATTGCGGCTTGACTTGAAAATCATCTCGAAAAATTGCCGTCATGTATCTAGCAAAGGCGATTTCACTTTCAAACATTGCTAGGGAATCATCTAACAATTGCTTTTCGAGTGTTTCTAGTTGCCTAGTTGTCAATTTAGGTAAACTTCTGGGATAAACTAGCTTTTCAACATCGGCAGCCCGGTTGTAGAGATTGTTACTTTTTAAGTCCTCGAATACTTTCGGAAATAAACGGAAGACACTGCGACCAATGCCAATATAAGAATTGACTGCTGCGGGATAAACATAAGCAACTGCTCCAGTTTTACCCAATGGTTTCGCTGTGAAATAACTACCTAAAGGTGTTTGCCAATCTGTGCCGTTTTCAAAGGCATTATTTACACCTTTGCGGGCAGATTCAATTTCTTTGAGTAAATCTTTTGTGTTACGTCCTGTGATTGATAAGACGTATTTTGTCTCAGATTGCTGTTCAAAATTAGCGAATGTTTCCCTGGCGGTAGCTGATAAAGAAGAACTAGCTTCAATGGATTTTTGAAGATGGTTAAGTAAATCTGGTATGGTGGAGCGATCGCTAACTACGATCGGAAACAGATGAAAAGGCATTTGTTGCAAATATCTGTTGTCGCGCTCCTCTTGGCTGGGTTCCTCAGATAAGATTAAATGGGCGTAACTCCCATCAATACCCATGCTATTAATTGCTGCTACTCTGCGTGTGCCGCCTTTATCGACAAACCAAGGTCTTGATTCCATTGCCACATAGAAAGGGCTACCTTCCCATACTTGCGGTGTTTTGACACCAGACCATTTGGGAGTAGCGGGAATATACCTGTAATAAAGACAGAGGGCGGTTTTGATTAAGCTAGCAATTCCCGATGCTGTATAGGTGTGGCCGATATTGGCTTTGACGCTGCCCAATGCACAATGCAAACCATTGCCCACTTTCGGATAAGCTTGCAGTAAACCTGTGATTTCGGCTTCATCCTGCTGGGAAACGCCACTACCAAAGACTTCCACATAGTTAACCTCTGTGGGTTGAATATCTGCCATCTGGAAAGCTTGGTTGCAGACATTGCTGATAGCTGAAGCATCAGCTTTTACCAGACCCTTACTGTCAGTAGAATTACTTTGTGCGAAACTCATGGCATCAATGACTGCATAGATGCGTTCATTGTCTTCCTTAGCAGCTTCGTAGCGCTTGAGAACAACAGCACCAGCACCTTCGCCAACCGTCCAGCCATTAGCTTGTTGGTCATAACCCAACGTATTGACACCCGTATTAATTGGTGCAAATTGGCTGCGGAACAAGACATTTTCCACACCACCTGCTAAATCTACGGCACCCACAACCACTGCATCAACTTCACCCGTAGCGAGTAGCATTTGTGCAACTTCCAACGCTTTGAAGGTAGAATTTTCGCCAGCGCTGATGGTGAATGCAGGGCCAGTGAAATTCCATAAAGCAGAAATCCGACTCGCCATAATGTTGGCGATATGACTCACATATTCGCCGATTTCTACTGGTTGGTGAATGCTATCTTTAACAATGGTTTCCAGTTGCGCCAGGTGTTCAGCAGGTAAAGAAATTCCTTGGTTGAGTAAGCCGTCCTTAACCTGCCAAGATAAATTCCATCTTTGCTGTAGCTGATGTACGGAAAACTCTGTCTCAGCAGCGACAATCACTGCGACATTGCCGCCCTCCTGTAGTTTCGCATCTTTGACGGCGCGATCGCTAACTTTCAGCAGTAATAATTGTTGTGGGTTTAACTTTTCTATTTCATTCGGTGGGATTTTGCACGATAAAGTATCGATTTCAAAATCTTTGATATATGCCCCTACTGGCGCTTTCCCATCTGCTAAACCATACTCTTTCAGGACATTTTCTTGATTTTCTATACCGTGCCATCTTTGAGGTGGTAGGGAAGTAAAATGCTGTGTTCCATCATAAATACTGCGTTCAAAAGCATCTAAGCCATTGCAGTTACCGAAAAAGGCATCCATGCCGACAATGGCGACTTTTACGGGTGGAACAGGTGGAGTTGATTCAACTGATTGTGTTGTATTTCCTTGTTCTAAAATTAGATGAGAATTAGTGCCGCCAAAACCAAAAGCGCTAATAGCTGCCCGTTTAATTGGTGCGTTATTATTCGGCCATGCCGTAGCTGTTCTAACAATTTTGTCGGCTGAAATTGTACTTTTTTCTGAAGTTAAAGGATCAGAAACATTCATAGTTGCTGGAATTACACCATGAGACATACTCAAAATCACTTTAGTCAAGCCAACCATGCCAGCAGCAGTTAGCAAATGACCAGTATTTGCCTTAGCAGAACCAACCAGAGGTGCAGCTTGGTTTTGACCAAAGAATGTTTCTATGGAATTGAATTCGGTTGTATCTCCTAGTAATGTGCCGGTGGCGTGACACTCTAGATAATCAATAGTTTTGGGGCTAAATTTCGCCTCATTATAGGCTCGCTCAAAAGCTAAAATTTGTCCTTTAGGGTTCGGACTCAATAAATGCTTACCTTTGCCATCATTCGAGAGTCCATTACCGCAGATGGTAACAAGAATATTATCACCATCTCTAACGGCATCAGAATATCTCTTCAGCATCACCATCCCAACACCATCTGCGGGGATTAATCCTCTAGAGGATTTATCTAAGGGGCGGCTAATGCCGTTTTCTGCATACCCTTGAACACCAGAAAATAACATCCGCACGAATAGGGAATCAGCACAACTGATGGCTCCAGCTAACATGATATCAGCTTTATGTGACCATAAGTAATGAGATGCTAGTTTGATAGCATAAAATGATGATGAACAAGCAGCATCCAGACATAAATTAATCTGGGATAGAGACAGAGCTTGAGCAATGATAGATGCTGGTAAACCTGATATCATCGCATTGTATAAAGACGCTTTAGTTGCACTTGGGAGAGCAGCTAAATCAAAATCTTCATACTGCAAAAGTTCTCTAACAGCAGGGGTAATAGATTGCTGGTAAATTGGAGAGAATAATTGATTAGATAATTTTGTCGGGAATGACAAATTACCTAAAATTACGCCACATTTTGCCAGAACAGTTTGATTACCCCAATAACCACTGTTTACAATTGCTTGTTTAGCGGCATACAATGACCATTTGAAGGTATTATCTAAACCAGCAACAAATTCTGATGGTAGATTGTATTCAGATGGATTAAATTGAAAGTTGCGGATGTATCCGCCTTTGAGGGAATAGGTTTTATCTGGTGTACCTTTGACTGGATTGTGAAAGATTGTCGGTTCTACTCCGATTTCTTCGACGGTTGCAGAGGATGTGGAATCTTTTTGATTAACGATGTTCTCCCAGTATTCTTCAGGGTTTTTAGCATCGGGGAATAGGCATGACAATGCGATGATGGCTATTTTTTCCACGATTTATATGCTCCGAGTTTGGGTATTAGGCAAGAGATAATTTAAAAGGGAGGATTTACGCTGTTCCCCAAACTTTCAAGAGGCAAGTTATAGCAATCGTAAGATTACTATTAGTTTTGTTTGTAGTAAGCACTTAAGTCATTATAAAAGAAGGACTAAATTCCTTACTACGAACTTTAAACTTGATAGACTACTAGCTTCTGAGCATTTTCATTGACCAAATAATGGCGTGAGCGCCGAGCATTCGTGAATAGATTTTACCTTGGCGATCGTGTATGATAAAGTTAGCGATCGCACTACTTGGTGTCTTAGCTAGTACTTCACAAGAAACGTAAAATGTTTCGTTATGTGGTATCGCTTCAAATTGTTCAAATTTTTCGACTTTTCCAGGTAAACAACCTTCTTCATGAAAGTGTTGTGTCCAAATCCATAAGGCGTGCATACTCAAGTCTGTTGTATAAGGATTCACCCATTGGACAGGGAATTGTCCTTGTTGCTGGGCGCTGAGTTCTGGCCACAGACATTCTGTTGTGATTTTTTCAGGACTGATGTTTAAAACTCTCTTAACTTCTTGAAAACCGGGGCCATGAAATAATGTAGCCCCACCATTTTGGTAAAAAGCTTTTCCGGTAGCGGTGATGATATTATCTGGTTCGAGATTGAGAGATTCATAAATGGGTGCAACTGGGATTTCTCGCTGGAGATTAAGTTGAGCGCTAAAATGAAAATGGATTCTCCCTTCTGGGTTTTTACTCGAAATTTTGGCTTTAAGTTCGATTCTTTCAAGATTAACTTTGGAAACTTCTTCTATTTCTAAAATATGTTCATTTGCTAATGTTTCATTGAAAGTAATCCCCTTTAAAACTTTGAAATCTTGGTAATTGAACAATGTATAACCGGGATATAATTGTTCAGAAGCATTGATAATCCAGGTCATTGCACAAGTTGCTGGTAAAACTGGAGAACCAGCAATAGTATGATCATGTAAAAATGGATTAGCCTCCAATGTCATTTGGCGACGAATACGATAAGTTCGTAGTTCTGAATCTAGTTCTGTCGCCATTGGAACTAGTGGACTACCAATAACAACTTGTGCAGTTGCATGATTAGTATTATCCATTTCTTTAACAAGCATTTGTGCGCCGACTGCAATCGGAATTATTTCAATTTTTCGCTCCTGAAAAATCTTCTTTAATTCTGCTGTCACCATTCCACTATCCCAAGCGCCCCAGTTGATAGCGACTACATGACATGAGGGATAACTTTGCTTAAATATATGGGCTGATTTGTTCAGAATTTCATTTGCGATCGCATAATCAGATTGTCCGGGATTTCCGTAAAATCCTGTTACGGATGAAAACAAAACTAAATGTTGAAGTTGATTAGGATTAACGCAAGCTAACAGGTTTTCTAAACCTTGAACTTTGGCGGTGTAAACTTTTTCAAAATCTTGTTCTGTTTTCTTTTCAATTAACTTATCAGCTAAGTTTCCAGCGCCGTGGATGATTCCGGTAATTGGGCCGAGGTGTTGCACGGAATTGGCAAGTTTTTCTTGTAAAGCTTGCGTATCTGTAACATCGACGCTGATATATTCTGCTTTAGCTCCTGTTTTTTCAATTGCTGCTAGCGTCTTTTTAATTTCGCGGCTGGAGGTAATTTTGTTATATATCTTTTGCACATTCATGGGTGTGGGTTTTTCTCCTTGGGAAAGAAGATTTTCCATGATGCATTTTTTCAATGCGGATTCATCAGAATTTTGAGCAAAATCTGGCTCTGTTTCTAATAGTTCGGAGCGACCGATGAGGATAAATTTGCAGGGTTGCTGTTGAGCTAATCTGATAGTACACTCAGCCGTAATCCCTTTTGCACCCCCGCTCACGACAAAGACAGATGATGGACTAACCTGGGCCGTTTGTGTCATAAATCCTCTGATATTAATTCGTAATTCGTAATTAAGACAAGTTGTTTCCTATCTCTTTCTCTGTGTCCTCTGCGCCTCTGCGGTTTTTTTTTAAACGAACCACAGAGACGCAGAGAGCGCAGAGGGAGGAGATTAATCGGCGATGAGGGTGACTCGTCCTTGTGAACCATACCCAACTTCACTAATATAAAGATTGGGGTCGTGAAGTTCGGCAATGATGTTTTTTACTGACTGTTTGGCGTCAAGTCTAGGGCTTAGATCGATCGCACGGGTGAAAACTTTTGGCCATTCCCATCTCAGAGTTTTGGTTAATCCGAATAAGCCAGCGCCGATCGCACCAAAGTTGACTTTGTACTCTAACCCAAAAGCGCCATCCAGATGAGCGACTGTGCAGAAACAACTACGTCCATAACGTGCGGCTTCATTGAGGGAGGGTTTGAGGTGTTTCGCCATCAAAAATACGTGCTTGACGATCGCCTTTTCTGATTCGTTATAGGAAATATTCCCGGTGTGATTTGCTACAAACACAGGATGTAGATGGATGAAAGCCCCAATCGTTCCGCAGTGAGATGCGATCGCTTGTAGTTGTTCTTGGAGATGTTCTTCACTCAAGTTTGCTAAGGTGACGCGGGTTATTCCTGTGGGTAAGGGCGATTGTTGGGCAATCAGCGATTGGGGAAAGCTGATAACTACTACTTTCCAGCCTTTCTCAATTAGAGATTCACTTAATTTATAAGTAGTGAGGGAACCATCATCGGTGATTAAACCGATGTGTCCCTCTGGTAACGTGAAATCCAAATAATCGGGCTGTGGTAGGCTTCTGAGTTTGACCGGATGGCGCTGGATATTATGCTCTAATTCCGGTGGTTGTTGGACAAACTCAGGCTCAGACTTTTTTTTTTCACCTCCAGCCAACTGCTGTAGGTAATCAACTATTTGACCGATAGTGCGGAGTTCTCCGAGTTCTTCGATATTAGGCTTGGGTAAGTTGGGGTACATTTCTTGCATCGCCCCTAGTATTTCTACCCGTTTGATGGAATCAATACCCAAGTCGGCTTCCATGTCCATTTCTAGTTCCAGCATCTCGACTGGGTAGCCCGTCTTATCACTGGTGATTGCTAGTAGGGTTTCACCTAAATCTGCAAATTCATCACTTGTTGCGGGTTCTGGTTCTGGGTTGAATGCGACAACTACGCTTGCTTCCGGTGAAGTAACTACCTCAACTACTGGTGCAGTCTCTATTAAAATCTCAGTTGGTTGTTGTACTTCGTGAACTGCAATTTCTACAGAAATGTTTTTGGAAGTATGGGATTGCAGATACTCTACAACTTGACCGATGGTGCGTTTTTCTGCTAGTTCTTCTAAATTGGGTTTGGGTAGGTTGGGGTACATTTCCTGTAGCGCCCCCAGGATTTCTACCCGTTTGATCGAGTCAATCCCTAAGTCTGCCTCCATGTCCATGTCCATTTCCAGCATCTCAACTGGATAGCCGGTCTTGTCGCTGGTGATGGCTAAGAGGTTTTTATCCAAGTCAACAATATCGATGGTTGCGCCAGATACAGGTGCAGCAGTTGTGGGTGCTGGTTCTGCGATAACTTCGTTGACTGGGGGTGAGCTAATTTTGACTACAAGCTCAGTCTGGGGTTCTACTACTGGAACAGGTGACGCCGCTACAGGCTCGAAAGTGGCGAAGTGCGGAGTCGGAAGTAGAGACGCGATTGATCGCATCTCTGGGGATACAGGAGTTTCAACTACAGGCTCTACAGCAGCCGCCAGAGGTGCTTGAGTAACATTTAAGCCATTTTTAGCAACTGGCTCAGTTACAGGTAAGGGTTGGCTTTCTACTATCTTGGTAGTAACGGGTACGGCTGCATCAGTAACAGTTGTTTCTGTGGTGAAATGATGGCGTACCTCATTTAGTTTCTCTGTTAGTTGAGTTGCTCCCTCACCTGAGATGATTTGAGAATACTCTTGCTGTATGAGTTGGAAAAAGCTTTTGGTATATTCCAGTTGCTCTTGGAGATATTGCTCATGGATGCGTAGGGTTTCACCTTGTTGGGAGTGAAACTGCATCATGCTGCGCTCTAAGCTTTCCATGACAACTAGCTTCATTTTGGCAGTTTCGGCTGTTGATTTAGTTTCACTCAACAAAGAATTCTGCTGTTGCATCAGTTGGAAAAATGCTCTGGCATATTCCATTTGATGGTTGAGATAAGTACTGTGAACTTGTAAATTCTCGGTTTGATTTTCCTGAAACTGTGTCAGCAGGTATTCTAAACTTTCTAAAAGTTGTTGGTAATTTGTAAGTTTTTCTGGTGTTGGTTGCATCTTAGATTCCTGGGCTGGTTGTGACAGGGTAACAGGATTCATTTGTTGCTCTGGTTGGGTGATGATGTTAGCAGTCACACCGTTAGCGATCGCAGGTGTTTTTTTATGTCCGTTAGTCTCGATCACCGCCAGAGGTGGAGTTACTCCTGGACTGGTAAACAAAGGAGCCGTATCAGAATATTCGGGGGTAGGTAATGTGACTTTATGCCCATCCTGCAAAGCTAAAGCAAAGGCATTTTTCGTTTTTTCGGATCTGTAGTTAATGCCGTTCAAACGCACATTTAAGGTCTTCTTCGTCTCAATTGGCGGTATAGTTTGGAGAAGTTGGTAAGGATCGAGGTTATTCAAAGCCAGACCAATTACCCGCAACTGCACAACCGCTTCTCGTAAAGAGCGATCGCTATTCTTTTGAGTACTGGGGTTCAAAGATACGGTAATGTGAGGGCGATCGCCAAGGATATCTTTTACCAAGTTGGTGAGAATTCTCCTCGGTCCAAATTCCACAAAGCAAGTACCACCGGCTGCATAGATATTTTCAATTTCCTGCTTAAACAGCACTGAGTTGGAAAGGTGCGTTTCCAGGATTTTTTGAATACCTTGGGGTTCATTGGGATACTGCTTACTGGTGACGTTGCTGTAAACAGGAATTTTGGGACTTTGGAACTTGACTGACTTAGTAGCGATCGCAAAGGATTTTTGAGCAAAGGCGATTAGCGGTGTATGGAAAGCTGCTGATACAGGTAACAATACAGCTGTATATCCTTTCTCGTGTAAAGCCTCTCTGACTCTCGCTATTTCTGCGGTAGGGCCAGCCAAGACAAATTGAGTCGGAGAATTTTGATTAGCGATCGCAACTTGCGGAAAATGTCTCAATACGGCTTCGACTTTGCTGATATCTTCTTTAACAGCCAGCATACTACCCGCATCATGATCCGGGTCTTCGGGAGCCGCCATTGCTTGACCCCTAGCTTTCACCAGGAACAAGTAATCTTCTGTACTCAAAACCCCCGCAGCCCATAAAGCTGTCAGTTCCCCAAAGCTATGACCCGCCACAAAATCTGACTTAAACCCAGCTTGTTGCAGTATGCTGTACATCCCTGCACTTAACACCCCGATGGCTGGTTGAGCGTATTCTGTGCGTTGTAAGGCAGCAATTTGGGCGTTTTTCTCTGCCTCTTCAAACACCGGATGAGGAAAAACTATCTCTGAAAGCGGCTGTAAATTATCTTTGATTAACAAGCTATCCATATAGCCATGAAGACGGCGCATCAAAGGAAAATTCATTACCAGTTCCCGCCCCATCTGCAAATATTGCGAACCTTGACCAGAAAATAGAGCAACAACTTTTCCACCCAACTCCATACCAGAAGCGCGGTAATAAATCCCTTGGGGATGCTCCCAAGATGCTGCTGTTCCTTTGTTTTTCAGCCAGTCAATGCTAGTTTGCAACAACTTGCAAGCGTCTTCGATATTCTCAGCGACAAACCCAAATCTGGCAGCAGAGAAGGGAATCTGTGGCGATTTGCACTCCTTGATTAATTCTGCATAGTGTGTAGGTGCTTCAGGCGATCGCAACTTACCCAAAATATCTTCAGATTTGCTCAACAATTGGTCTACTGTGGGAGCAAACAACAGCACTTCACTAGCACCACTATGTAAGCGGTAAGCGTGGTTCTGGTCAGCTTCATGTTCTTCCAAAACGACGTGATAATTAGTGCCGCCAAAGCCAAAAGAACTCACACCTGCGCGTCTCGGTGCTTCCCCTTCAGCACGAATCCAAGGCCTAGTTTCGGTATTCAAATAAAACGCCGAATTTTTAATATTTAGTTTGGGATTCGGCTCAGTGATGTTAATTGTCGGCGGTAATACTTTGTGATGTAAAGCCAAAGCAGTTTTAATCAAACTCGCCGCACCCGCAGCCGCTTTTGTGTGTCCAATTTGTGATTTTACACTACCCAAAGCGATGTGCTGTTTTTTGTGATCATGTTCGCCAAAAAAGTCTTTTAAAGAACCGAATTCTGTGGGATCTCCAGCCATTGTACCGGTGCCATGTGCTTCCATCAAACCAACAGTTGCGGGAGAGAAACCGGCATCTTCATAAGCACGTTCTAAGGCTTTAATTTGGCCTTCTTTGCGCGGAGCATAAATGCTCTTATAACGCCCATCGCTGGAGGTACCAATGCCTTTGATTACGGCATAGATTTTATCGTTGTCGCGTTCAGCATCTTCCAGGCGTTTGAGTACAATCATCCCGATACCTTCACCCAGCATCATCCCATCGGATTTAGCATCGAAAGGTTTGACATTTTCACTAGGAGAAACCGCCGGTGTTTTGCTGAACGATATGTAAGCCATGATAGTGTTATCGGTATCAACACCACCAGTCAGCATCATATCAGAACGATGCTCAACTAGCTCACTAATTGCCATTTTTAAAGCACCGAAAGAACTAGCGCAAGCGGCATCAACTACGCAATTCATCCCCCCAAAATTTAGACGATTGGCAATTCTACCTGCGACTACATTAGCTAACATTCCAGGGAAAGCATTCTCATCCCATTTCACATAGGCGCTTTTGATTTTATCAACGATTTTTTGTGTATCCTCGTCAGATAAACCACTGCTTTTGAGAACTTTTTCCCAAATCGGATATTCCAATCTTGCAGAAAGTGGCATTCCTAATTGCTTGGCCATCGCCACGCCTAAGATTACTCCAACAGTCTCGCGGCTAAACTCACGTTTTTCGCCATAACCTGCATCTTCCATCGCCTCTTTCGCAACTACTAAACTCAACAGTTGCGATACATCTGTGACTTCCAAAATGCTGGGTGGTATGCCGAATTCCATCGGGTTAAAATCTACCTCCGGAAGAAACCCGCCTCTTTTACAGTAGGTTTTATCTTCAGTAGTTCTGGGATTCGGATCGTAATAATCTTCGACGCTCCAGTGAGTGGAAGGAACATCAGTAATACAGTCAATTTTGTTTACTATATTTTGCCAGTATTCGTGTAAGTTTCTGGCTTTGGGCAATAGAGAAGCCATACCGACAATGGCTATAGGATTGTGTTGTAATTGTCTGTTAATTCTGTTGACTGACACTGATTTATCTGACCTCATGTTTTTTTCCTCTATAGACCTAATCACAGCCTTTTCGCAATTATTGATAAGGCTCTCTAACTCCGCTAAGGCAGTATCAATTGAATAAGCAGACATAGGGCATAGTGAGTACTGTGGATTGTGTAGCTACAGTAATTTCTGTTGCCTACTAAATAATGAAAATCTCTTGTTTTGTAAGCAGCTAGCTATCCTATCTCCGCTAAATGCTTTTCTCAAAATCGACACCACACGACAGATACTGCCCTGATAAAGCCTGAGATTTATAGGCGATTTTGGCACACTGCGTAGGCGTAGCCCGTCGTAGACATCGCAGAAAAATCTTAGACAACGCTAGACTCTTGATATTGTGGCAATAGGTGGATGACGTTGTTAAAAGGGGTCTAATAGTCTGGGAGTGTAATAGCTGTTTGACCAGTGAATTCAATCCATTTGTAATAGTAGAGAATTTGAGCAATGGTATCCCACTGGAGCGAGAGAAACTGAGCAGTAGCTAAGGGAACAGAAACGTTTTTTTAACCCGAAACCGTTTGATTATCTAGCCTAACTACAGCAACATAGCTGATGTTAATGACAACGTTCTGTATCTTAATCAATGTCATAGCTAGTTTCAACGTCCGGGATAATATATCTTATGGGATTCGACCCAGAAAAGTTGACAAGTTCGTTACAGAAAAGACACCGCCTTTAATCCGAATTTATGCAAGTTGAAAAAGTATTAAACGATGACTAAGTGATGACATAGCAGTTAGGTTTAGTTATTTTAAATTTCCAAATTTCAATTAAATAACTAGTTTGTATAACCACTTTAAAGCATTGAATTAATAAAAACACTAACATACTTTACAGAAACTAAATCATTTCTTTAAAGTTATTTCATAAATAGCCGTCCACCATTACTGATATAAATTTTGAATAAAATTCAGCATAAAAGTATAATTTATGACTAAATAAAACTGTGAGAGATTTACCTCGTTCCTAGTCGGAGACTAGGAATGCTCCTCATTAGGGCTGCCGCCTCTCTTACTCGCGGCAGCAGCCCAATGAGCAGCATTTCCACCCAGATGCTAAAAACGAGGTTTGAAAAGGGTTTGGACTTAAATTCATACCCATGAGCAATGTTCTTTACAATATATGTGGTTCAATTAAATGAAAATTGCTGTAAGTTAACAATGCAAACCTGTTGTCTAGGAAGTAATAATTTAATGAATAGATAGATAAATTGAATAACCATAAGTATTTTTTCTCAGACAAACATCATAATTAAGTCAAACTTTTTGATTATTTTTAAATATAAGTCAAACTAAGAAGCAAAGCAGTTATTTATAAAGCAAATGTTAATTTTTAGTATGTTGCTTGCTAAACATAATATGGGTTAAATGAGTAAAAAGTAGGTACAATTCATGAATTGCCCCTACTAGGAATTGCTATAGGACTAGTATTTGATTTTTGAAATGCACGTAGTGGACTCTCTAAGCTAAAATAGTGCATTAGACGTAGGTAGGTTGGGTGGAGCGGAGCGCAACCCAACATATATCAGGATGTTGGGTTACGCAAAGCCTCCACCCAACCTACAATTTTTTCAATTTTTTTTGCAACATTTTAGCCGTAGACAGTCCATAACAAGACTACCGAGATTTTTTCAGAAATCAAATATGATTCCTATATAAGAATGTCTTATAATACACAACCTTGCTAATCATAATCTGTTAATAATATCAAATCTGCTTAACAACTAACTATTTGTTAGTATTCAATTGCTATAGAAGAGATTAGTAATGAGTAAATTATTCAGTCTCTAATCTTACAGTAATTAAATATTATAGTGAGATAATCAGGACTTATACAAATTAAATAGCTTGACAAAATTCCATTTTTATGACATACTTAATGACAAGTTTATCCAAGTTTTGAGTTAATTTTTATTAGCGCTTCGTTGTGATTGAGAGTTAAGTTTTCTGGTTATCGCTATTGTATTTTACGCTACGGGATTAGATATCAAATTAGGATATAACTTAGGAAGCTTTGAAGTAACACACCATTAATTTTCACGCCACAATAGCGACTTTGGGCGGCAAAAGCGTACAACAATTCATATAAAACCAATTTAGATCCATCCAGTTTATTAAGGTAGAAAACTTAGAGGAAAAGCCCTCTTAGTAATTTGCGGATGAGTCTATTCTAATCGACTAAATATAACCAGGCTATCCCCTAAAAAAGCAGAATTGGAATGAAAATATGGCAGTAAATAAAGAAAGCCGATTATTCAGAAAACCCGTAGGCCAATCGCGAATAATCTTAGCAACTTCTCTGACTTTAGCGGCCGGATTAATCACTTTCTATAGTTTGGCACCGTTTTGGTCTAAACCGAAAGTTGTGACACAAGCGAATCCTCCCAAGGCTGCCACGCCTGCAAAACTTGCTGTGACTGCCTTGGGGCGTTTGGAGCCAGAAGGCGAAGTTACTTCTTTGACTGCTCCCGCTTCTAATAATGGGGTGCGAGTAGACAGATTGTTGGTAAAAGAAGGAGATACAGTTAAAGCAGGGCAATTATTAGCGTATCTAGAAAATTATGGTCGTTCTAGAACAGCTTTGCAACAGGCTTTAGACCAACTGCAAGTTGCCAAAGCTAAACTAGCGCAGGTGAAATCTGGGGCTAAAACCGGAGATGTCGATGCTCAAAAGGCTGCGATCGCCCGCTTAGAGCCACAATATAAAGGAGACGTTGCCACCCAACAGGCGACAATCGTCCGTATCCAGGCTGAAGTAGACAATGCTCAAGCCGAAAACGATCGCTATCAGCAATTATATAAACAAGGTGCGATCGCGGCTTCCATAGCAGATACCAAAGCTTTGCAACTAAAAACTACACAACAGCAACTAACAGAAGCCCAAGCCTCACTGAAGCGAACTCAAGACACATTCCAAGAACAACGCAAGCAGGCACAAGCACAACTCACGAGCATTAGTGAAGTGCGTAGTGTAGATGTTCAGGTGGCACAAACCGAAGTCAACAGTGCAACAACTTCTGTTCAACAAGCAAAAGCCGACTTAGATTTAAGTTACATCAAATCTCCCATAAATGGCAAAATTTTGAAAATTCATGCCAAAACCGGAGAAGTAATCAGCACCACCAGAGGATTTGCTGAAATAGGTAAGACATCTCAAATGTATGTGATTGCAGAGGTGTATCAAACTGATATTCAAAAAGTGCGTGTAGGACAAAAAGCCACCATTATCAGCACTGCATTTACTGGAAAATTACAAGGAACTGTGAAAGAGATTGGTTGGCAAGTTGACAAGCAAAATATCTTCAGCCTCAACCCTGGCTCAGATACAGACCGCAGAATAATTGAGGTAAAAATCTCTATTGATAATCCCGCAGATAGTCAGCGAGTGGCTCGTTTCACTAACTTACAGGTAGATGTTGCCATTCATATTTAGTAATTGGTCAATCACCAATTACTAATAACAACTAACAAATAAATCCATGATTTTTAAAATTCCTTTAGGATGGCTACAGCTAGCCCAGCAAAAAGTTCGTTTACTAGTAGCTGTAGCCGGGATTGGTTTTATTGTGCTGCTAATGTTTGTGCAGCTTGGTTTTCAAGATGCTCTCTATTCCAGTGCAACCGCAGTGCATCAGCATCTCAAAGGAGATTTATTTTTAGTTAGTTCGCAATATAAATCTTTGACCTCAAATCAAAGCTTTTCGCGAACTCGTTTATACCAATCTCTGGGTTTTAATGGCGTAGAGTCAGTTAGCCCGATGTATTTGCAATTTGCCAAACTTAAAAATCCGGCAACTGGTGAGAAATATTCAATATACGTTATTGGTTTCGATCCGGGCAAACCTGTGATGAACATCCCAGAAGTTGAGGAAAATTTAGATAAACTCAAAATTCCCGATGTCATGCTTTTTGACCGGATTTCGCGTCCAGAGTTTGGCCCAATAGCGGAAAAATTTGATGCGGGAGATACTACACAGACAATTGAAATATTTCCCTTCAATTCATTAATTGGCTATAGAGTGAGAGTTGGTGGTTTATTCAGCTTGGGGCCTTCCTTTGGGGTAGATGGCAACTTACTTGTTAGTGACTCAACTTTCTTGAGGATAAATCCCAATAGTCGTCCGGCAGATATGATAGATATCGGTTTGATTTCCCTCAAACCTGGTACTAATGCAGAAACAGTACTAAAAAATTTGCAAGCAAATTTGCCTAATGATGTCCAAGTTTTTACACGCCAAGGCTTTATTGATTTTGAGAAAAAATATTGGGCAGTCAGAACACCCATTGGTTTTATACTTAACTTGATGTTGACAATGGCTGCGGTTGTTGGCGTAGTTATTGTTTATCAAATTCTTTACAGCAATATTGCTACACAGTTCGTTGCTTATGCCACTTTAAAAGCCATAGGTTATGCCAACAGATATTTATTAAATGTGGTATTTCAGCAAGCTTTAATTTTGGCGATTTTAGGTTATATCCCAGGATTTATTACTTCTGTCTTGTTATATAGTTTTGCAGAACAAGCAACTAAATTACCAATAGTTATGACCACTAATAATGCACTGATTGTCTTAACTTCAACAGTTTTAATGTGTATAACATCAGGAGCGCTTGCTATCAACAAACTTCGCTCCGCAGATCCAGGAGATATTTTCTAAGCAATAACTACCTGTCGACTCAAAGTGTTGCTTTGCATTAATTAGTGGCTAACTCAGGATTGATTTTTAAACGCAGAGTTTGTCAATTCGATTCGCTATAAATTTATGCAAATCTCTATTAAGATTACCTATTTTTTCTCTCTGCACCTTTGCATAAGATAAAAAATATTCGGTATTCTTCCACCACTAACAGATTTTTAATCTAAAATCCCAAATTCGTATAACCACGACTTTATGAACCTCCAAAACAAAACCCTCCTAATTACCGGGATTGATGAACTTGTCGGATTACGTACAGCCGAGTTAGCCATAGCGCAAGGAATGAAGGTTCGGGGACTGCAAAGTTCTACAGAACAAAACAAACAATTACAGAATTTAGGTGTTGAGGTAATTATTGGTAGTATCACCGATGCTACTATTGCCCAAAAAGCTTGTCAGGGAGTAGACATCGTTTTACATACATATCAAATTGCCGAGGAAGCTGGTGCAATTAAGTATTTTCGTGATGTCAATGTTGGCGGTACTGTCAACATCGCTAAAGCCGCTAAACAGGCTGGTGTGAAAACATTTGTGCATCTATCCAGTGTGATGGTTTACGGTTTTAACTATCCTAATAGTGTTGCAGAATCCGGGCCACTCTCTGGCGAAAATAATCCCTACTGTCAAACGAAAATAGAAGCCGAAACAGCACTCTTAGAACTGAATAATGCCTCAGATTTTGGCATCATCGTTATTCGAGCCGGAGATATTTACGGCCCAGGAAGTATTCCCTGGATAGTCAGGCCAATTATGATGATGCGTCAAAAATTATTTGCCTATGCCAACGATGGTAAAGGAGTAATCAATCATGTATATATAGATAATCTAATTGATGGCATCTTTCTGGCGATAGAAAAAGAAACCTATGGTGAAATATTTAATATCACCGACGGACAAGAAACTTCGTGGAAAGAGTATTTCATGCGTTTAGCAGCAATGGAAGGTTTACAAGCACCGCTTTCATTACCCAAAGATGAAATTAAGTTGTTTCTAAAGCTGCGTGTTCAAGGACAAAAACTTTTTCGCCAAAAAGTTGATATCTTACCAGAGTCTATAGATTTTATGACTCGTCCCTATGCTTGTTCTATTGTCAAAGCACAAAGCCTGTTGAATTATAAACCAACAATTGACCTAGAATCAGGTATGCAGCTAACACATGAATGGCTGCAAAAAACAGATATCCAAAAGTTGATCAAATAGTCCACAGATTTTTGTAATCATTGTTGCATCTGCTTAAGAATTAGCTGCAATTAACCATAAAATAATCTCCAGCTTTTTTGAATACTTGTTTTCTATAGGAATCATATTTGATTTCTGAAAAAATCTCGGTAGTCTTGTCGTAGCCCTTCTTGGCTAGAATGTTGCAAAAAAATTGTCGGTTGGGTGGAGGCTTTGCGTAACCCAACATCCTGATAATCAGTTGGGTTGCGCTCCGCTCCACCCAACCTACGTCTAATGCACTTATAGGGTCCACTACGTGCATTTCAAAAATCAAATACTAGTCCTATATGAGTAATAATCAGCCACGCTTGAGCATCGGATTACCTGTATACAATGGTGAAAAATTTATCAAAGAAGCCATAGATTCACTCTTGGCTCAAACCTTTGAAGATTTTGAGATAATTATTTCAGATAATGCATCTACAGATAAAACTGAGGAAATTTGTAGAGCATACGCCGAACAAGATAAACGTATCTGTTACTACCGCAATGAGAAGAATATCGGTTGCGCTCGTAACTTTAATCGCGTCTTTGAATTATCTTCAAGTGAGTACTTTAAATGGGCAGCCCATGATGATCTACATGCTCCAGATTTTATCAAGAAGTGTATTGAGGTGCTTGAGCAAGATCCGACGATAATCTTGTGTCACTCCCAAGTATATTTCATTGATGAACAGGGGGATTTTCTCCAAAACTACGATATCAAACTCAAGGCAGATGCACTAAAACCACACGAGCGGTTTCACGAATTGCTGACTAAGCATTTATGTTATCAATGTTATGGGGTAATTCGTGCCAGTGCCTTGAGAATGATACCGCCAATGGGTGGTTATGGTAATGCAGATGGAATTCTCTTGTTAAGACTTGGTATTCTTGGGAGGTTTTATGAAATCCCTGAGTACCTGTTTTTTGCCAGAAGTCATCCGCAACAATCAATGAGTATGTTCTTTCCCAATTACTTGTTGTTTGCTGACAAAAATCAAAAATCATTATTGAGTATGCTGCCTGATTTTTATGCATATACAGTATGGTTTGATTCAGCAAAGAAAGGACAAATTTTATTGCCACATTGGAGAATACTCTGGGAGTATGTACTCTCTATATGGCGTAGTCCCCTGAGTTTGAATGAGCGGCTGTGTTGTCATCGAAGTCTACATCAGCAGTTAAAAGGCACAGAATATCTTTTGCTGAAAGATTTTCTAAGAGTGCTGCAAGGACTTTGGAAAAGTTGGCAACAAGCATCAATTCCAGAACAGCAAATCACATTTTGAATAAATTAGTTCAGAAATAAAAGTTTGCTGTTGCAGCTTTTTGTCAGTCAGCATCTCACTTTCGGAAAAAGTTTTGTTTTGTAAAATCTCACCCCAACCCTCTCCTTACTAAGGAGAGGGAGCAAGAATATTGTTTCTCATCTGGTATTTTTGCAAAACTGAGATGCTCCCTTTTTATCAGCCCCAAAATCACCTATTCTGACTAGAAAACTATGTTGAAAGTATCTCAACTCTGTCGTGTTTTGCTTGCTACTTTAGTGAGCATCAGCTTTGCTAAAACAGTGAATGCCGAGCCAACTGCAACACTTACTGTTGTGGTAAATGGAATACACCACAAAAAAGGTGAGATTTGCTTTCGAGTTTACCCAAATGAACGAGGATTTCCGATGAGTGGTAATAGCGAAGATCAAAGTGGCTGCGTTAAGATTACTGGAAGTTCTGTAACAAAAGAATTTTTCGGTTTGAAGCCTGGAACTTATGCTGTTGCCGTAGTTGATGATCAGAATGGCGATCGCAAACTCAATAAAGACTTTTTCGGTATTCCTAAAGAAGGTTTTGGGATTTCTAAAAATCCCACTGTGTCCATAGAAACAGGTACACCAAAGTTTCGTGATGCCAGTTTTGTTGTAAACAAAAATACAACAGTCAACATTACCATCAAATATTCACTTGATTCGTAAAGGGGGTGGGGAGTGGGGAGTGGGGGGACAAGGGGGATGAGGGAGACAGGAGGGACAAGGAGAATAACCTACCTATGCCCACAATGCCCAATGCCCCATGCCCCATGCCCCATGCCCCATGCCCCATGCCCCATGCCCCATGCCCAATTCTTCAGAATTACGGTTTAGCTCACATCTACATATAAACAAGCCGAGATTCTACCGGAGATTAAAAATTTAATGGAAGATTTGGCCACATTTCTGTCTAAGTCTTTGATGAGTTGGGTGGTTATTCAGGTGTGTTTAACACTTGTCTTTATATGGTATCTGCGCTCATCTAAAAAAAAGTTATTACCAGATGATCAGTTGCCCAAAACAGCAGTGATTCTTTGCCTACGCGGAGCTGATCCGTTTTTGCCTAGATGTTTGCGATCGCTCCTAAATCAAAACTATCCACAGTATGATTTAAAGTTGATCGTTGATAGTCACGAAGATCCAGCTTGGAAAATTGCTAGTGAAACGATCACAGAGCAAGAAGCGATTAACGTTCAAATCAGCCCTTTGAGAATAGTACGCAACAATTGTAGTCTCAAATGCAGTTCTTTAGTGCAAGCTGTGCGTGAGTTGGACGATTCTTACAAAGTGGTTGCTCTAGTAGATGCTGATACTATAGTGCATCTGAATTGGCTGCGAGAATTAGTCAGTCCTCTAGGGGATGCCAAAGTGGGGGCAACAACAGGTAATCGTTGGTACGTACCTACAGGTAAGTATTGGGGATCTTTAGTGCGGTACGCAGGCAATGTAGCTACAGTAGTGCAAATGTTTCTCTTTCAAATTCCTTGGGGTGGGACTTTGGCTGTGAAAACAGAAGTGCTTCGCCAAACAGAATTGCTAGATAAGTGGGAACAAGCTTTAGGCGAAGATTTTATGATGCACAACATCCTCAAAAAACATGGGTTGCAGGTAAAGTTTGTGCCTTCGCTGTTGATAGTAAATCGTGAAGAGACTGATTTATTCAACTTAATAGACGATCTCAAGCGTCTAATGCTGTATTCTCGATTGTATCACCCACGTTGGTTAGCTTTAGTTAGTGAAGCTGTTTCTAGCATTTTGTTTCCTACTACAGTCATCATCTTAATTCTAGAGTCGTTGTTAGAGGCAAAATGGGAAGCTGCGACTGTCTTATTAGGCTGCTATGGAGTCTATACTGTCGCATTACTTTTGGTAATGCTGGTGTTGGAATTAGAGATACAGCGAGTGGTTCGCTCTAATGACCAAGCGATCGCAAAATTATCAGCTGCTACAATCATCAAAATGTTAATTGCGATTCCCTTGACACAATGGGTTTATGGGTTCGCAATACTATCATCCCTTTGGATCTCAACAGTTACTTGGCGGGGTGTCAGCTATCGGGTTCAAGGCCCCTGGAATGTCAGGCTAGTGGAATATCGCCCTTATCAATGGTTGGATCAGCCTATTGATAGTAAGGTTTCTCTTTGAACTTTAACAATTGATAATTTAGGCTATTTTAAAATGTGTAAATCCTTATTTTAACTGCATTAGTAGGAATTTTTAAGCCAACTAATCAGGATGTCCAGGAAATATTTGCTGCGTAAATCCTAAATTAAAAACCACCATTTTCATGAAATATTCACCTTTTCTATGACTAAGCAAAAACTTCGCATTGCACTGTTTACAGGATTGTATGCTCCTTTCTTAACTGGAGTTTCCGTTGCAGTACACCAACGGGTTCGTTGGTTGCTAGAGCAGGGACATGAGGTTTTTCTAATCCATCCGCAAATTAACGATCGCTACCCCAAAAATGTAGGCGATCGCCCCATGCCCGGTTTAGATGAAATTCAGCCTTCCCCCAACTTCTCTGCTTACGCATTCCCTACAGAACCACTCATATTATATAAGTCTCTTCCTCAACCATTGCACTATCGACATTGGAGCGATACCAAATTGTTGGAGAAATTCAAACCCGATATTATAGTGGTTGAAGAAGCGGCGCAAATGAGAGGTTTATACTCATTTTTCTTGCAAGGTTATGGTCGTCCCATCGGCGTTGAATACGCAAAACGAACAAGAACCCCAATAATATCACTCTTTCATACAGATATCGTTGCGTATATCAAATATTACTTTGGAGATAGGTTTTTCAGCTTGGTTCGTCCGATCATTCCCACTTTAGTTAAGCAATTTAGTGAGTCTTATGACTTCAATTACTTCTCTTCTAAAGAACAACTCACTAAATACCAAGAACTGAAATGCCAACGCGCTGAATACGTCGCTTATCAAGGCATCGATTGCGAAAAATTTCACCCGCGAAACATTTCTTACAACCCCATTCCTAATGATAACCGACCGACTCTTTTGTTTGTCGGACGCATCACCCCCGAAAAGAATGTTAACCAACTGCTTGATATATTTCCTCTCATTGCTGCCAAAATCCCTGATGTCCATCTGGTGATTGTTGGTAGTGGTCCCCTAGATCAGGAAATCCGTCAGCGTGCCCAAAAGTTTGGAGCGGGTATTACTGTATGGGGTGAGTCTCACGGCACAGAACTTTTGGGTTGGTTTGCTAGAGCGGATATTTTTATCAACCCCTCCATTACCGAGAACTTCTGCACTACAAATAACGAGGCGTTAGCGTCTGGAACCCCTGTAGTTGCTGTTGTTGCACCCTCAACCTCAGAACAGGTATTTCCTGGGCGTAACGGCTTCCTTGCCCAACCTAACAATCCTACAGACTTTGCCCAAAAGGTGATTGCGATTTTGGAAAATCCTGATTTGAAAGCAGATATGACTAAAAACGCTCGCCCCTCCATACTCGAATTTGATTGGTCGGCATGTATGCAAAAATTAGAAGACAAATTCTACCAGATCGTTGAAGGATCTCAGCAGGTGAAGGTAGGTACACGCAGTATAAAACCACAGCGATAACAAACACTACGATCGCTAGTACTGTAAATAGTAGCGATCGCTAATTATTCGCTGCCCAGGAACTCCTTAGTATTTAATATCCTCATCTAAACCGCGTCTATCTTGAAAGCTGTAGTTCTTCGGTGATCAAAAGGATTTGCCCTCATCCCCCAACCCCTTCTCCCAGATTTGGAAGAAGGGGAGCCAGAATTTCAAAGTCCCTCTCCCATATCTGGGAGAGGGATTTAGGGTGAGGGCAAAAACTACGG
>NZ_JBTYKD010000067.1:0-19275 GCF_054880495.1 Nostoc sp. | reverse complement strand
TCTGTCAAGTATTTTTTCTAGGCAGTCTCTCATGCTTATTTTGTTTGATTTGTCAAGTTCACATTATACCAAATTAGATGAGCTTACCCTGGGTTGGGGTGAGGTTTAAAGAGCTTTCTAAGAAAGTGAGATGCTTCCCTGCAAGAATAAATTAGAATTAATTATTACGCATCAACCTATTAAATAGAATATTCAGCCAGATGAACGAAGAATTAAAACATAAATTTTACATCAGCACCGATAAATCTAAATTAGATATTCAAATTATTCATAATTTTTTACAAACTTCCTATTGGGCTGAAAATATACTATTAGCTCTTGTGGAAAAGTCAATAAAAAATTCTTTATGTTTTGGACTTTATGAAGGTAATCAACAAGTTGGCTTTGCCAGAGTCATCACTGATTATGCAACTTCTGCGTTGTCAAAAGATGTTTTTATTCTGGAGCCTTATCGAGGACAGGGTTTAGGAAAATGGTTTGTAGAATATATTTTGGAATATCCAGAATTGCAAGATGTTCAAAGGTGAATGTTAGGCACAAAAGATGCTCATGGACTTTATCGCCGTTATGGTTTTAAAAATTTGACAGAGCCAGAAAAAATCATGATGCGTTTAAATTCTAATGCTGATCAAGCATAAGCAATTTCTAAATTGGGCAAAGCTTATCTAAACCACTTTCACTAGATAAGCGCTCCCGGTTATTTCCTAAAAGCGCTGATCAAGCGAACTATTTGACTACAACAAAATAAAAATTAGTGACTCTTCTGATTTTGAGAATGGAAGGGACAACCGCCTGCCGTTAATTTCTCAAGAAAGGTATTATTATCAAAATAATGCTCTAAAGACTCAATCTTCAAATCATCAGTCACGCGAGCAATACTAACTCCTACTACTTCTATTGTTTCCCCTGTGGGTGCATAGTCTTTATAGGAACCATTAAATGTTCCCCAATGTCGCCACTTAAAGGTTACATTAGGTGGCCCCGAAAGGACTTCTGTTAATTCCCAAAGAAAGCCATTACGAAAAGCATTATGAAAAACTTGAAATGAAGATTCAAAGGTTTCTGATTTTGAGCTATACTGCTGACTTTCACCCAGAAATAGGTTATAAGTACCTTCGACTGCAACATCTTGAGCAGTGTATTGTTCTCCTCCATTGCTACTCATTCTAAACTTATCAGTAACAATCGAAAGCCACTGTTGAGGATTAGATTTATTAGAAGCTTCCATCTCAAAAGTTCGGACTAAATTTTGAGCGATTGCTTCTAAAGAACCTTCTGGATGCTGAAATTTACTCTCTTGATGAAGAAATTCATTGGTGTGAGAATAATCCGGGCGTATTCCTTCTCGCCATTGTACTTCTTCATCATGAGCAATCACTATATCTCTATCTTGTACCCAGAGGGGCAATTCTGGGGTTTTTTCGTTACTCATACAAGCTAGCTGACTATAAACATTATTTTTTAGAATAAAGTTTTATGGATATTAGGTAAATCTAAAAATATAAAAATGTAAACAATATTCATAATGAACTCAATAGACTTGACTTTTTGCCAAAATTAAAAGATGAACAAAAAGAACCACAGATAAATATTGAGGTTCATCTGTGGTTCGATTGTTTTTAGACTTTCTGTGCAGATACTTCCTCTTGCTTTTCTTGAGTTTGCAATGCAGAATATAACCTATTCAACGCATTTACATAAGCTTGCGCGGATGCCACAATGATATCTGTGTTCGCCGCATGACCGGAAAATACTCTAGATTCATAACGTAAACGAATCGTCACTTCTCCAATGGCATCAATACCGGCTGTTACTGACTGCACAGAAAACTCAATCAACTGGTTGGGCACATTCACCACACGATTGATGGCTTTGTAAACTGCATCCACTGGCCCAGTACCGATGGCAGCATCAGTTAAGTCTTCACCTTGTGGGGTACGCAGGGTGACAGTAGCAGTGGGAAGGGCGTTGCTACCACAGGAAACTTGCACCAATTCTACCCGGAACAAATCGGGTGCTTGTTGGATTTCATCGTTAATGATCGCTTCTAAATCCCAATCAGAAATTTCTTTCTTTTTATCTGCTACATCTTTGAATCTGACGAATGCTTTATTTAATTCAGTATCCGACAGTTCAAAGCCCAATTCTTTCAACCGAGTGCGGAAAGCATTTCTCCCTGAATGTTTGCCCAAAACTATTTGATTGTCTGTCAAGCCAATCAATTGAGCATCCATAATTTCGTAGGTCAGCCTGTTTTTTAACACACCATCTTGGTGAATCCCAGACTCATGGGCAAAGGCATTCGCCCCCACGATCGCTTTATTTGGTTGTACTAACATTCCCGTCAAATTAGAAACTAAGCGTGAAGTTTTGTAAATTTGGCGGGTATCGATATTTGTCAGGGATTCTTGAGAATCTGCTGGTCTTCCCAAATAAGGGTTAAAATATTGCCGTCGGACATGCAATGCCATTACCAATTCTTCTAGTGAGGCATTTCCGGCTCGTTCGCCAATCCCATTAATCGTACATTCTAGTTGCCGTGCGCCATTTTTTACGGCTTCTAAAAAGTTAGCAACTGCCAAGCCTAAATCATTATGACCGTGAACGGAAATAATCGCTTGGTCGATGTTGGGGACATTTTCGATAATCCCCTTAATTATGGCTCCAAATTCGCTAGGAGTTGTGTAACCCACAGTATCGGGAATGTTAACTGTTGTTGCACCAGCTGCGATCGCTCCCTCTAAAACTTGGTAAAGAAATTCTGGATCGGTACGAGATGCATCCATCGGCGAAAATTCTACATCTGTCATGAAGGATTTAGCATAAGCTACCATTTCTTGGGCGATCGCTAACACTTCTGCGCGTGACTTCCGCAACTGATACTCTAAATGAACATCAGAAGTCGAAATAAATGTGTGAATTCTAGCGTTAACTGCTGGTTTTAATGCTTCGGCGGCGGCTTGAATATCTGCTTTTATCGCTCTTGCTAAACTGCAAATTATCGGGCCATTTTCTACCCCGACAATTTGAGAAATCTTCTTGACTGCTTCAAAATCTCCGGGACTAGCAAAGGCAAAGCCTGCTTCAATTACATCTACACCCAGACGCGCTAATTGCTTGGCAATAACTAGCTTTTCGTCTATATTCAGAGTTGCTCCTGGACACTGCTCTCCATCTCGCAATGTCGTATCAAAAATGATGACTCGATCTGTTTTGTTTGTCATTTGCGGTTTGTAGTTTAGTTTAGACTTGTGGCTTAATATATCTTCAACCTTAGTTTTTCTTTTACTCTTACCTTTGTAAAAAATTGTTAAGGCTACTAACCTTCAGTTTTTTCTATTTGTTCTCTGATATCATTTAAATCTATATATCTATCAGTAGCATTACGTAGCTCTCTCGCTATCATTCCTTCTGTTGATACTACCGTAATATGTGTATTTTTGGAGCGTAATAGCTCGATTGCTCTTTCAAAATCTCCATCGCCACTGAATAATACTACTCGGTCATACTGGTCTACTGTATTAAACATATCTACAACAATTTCAATATCTAAATTCGCTTTTTGCGAGTAACGACCAGACGTATCATCATAATATTCTTTCAGAATTTTAGTTCTGACTGTATATCCTAGACTAATTAGAGCATCTCTAAAACCTCGCTGATCTTGTGGGTCTTTTAAGCCAGTGTACCAGAATGCATTAATTAATGTTGTTTCTGATTGCTCATGTTTGAAGTATTCTAAGACTCGCCGAGGGTCAAAAAACCAACCATTTTTTTGTTGAGCATAGAACATATTGTTTCCGTCTACAAAAATAGACAGACGATTCATTGGAGAACCCATACAAATTTACACCTAATAATATAAATGAATTTAGATTGAACAATAGATTATAGCAATTCTCAAATGACAAGTTTGCTAATATCTATAAAGTAGCCTTAGAACTATAGCTTTTATCCTACCTCTTTCAAGGCATAAAAACGGTTGCAACATTGGAGTTGAGATACTGGGTGCTAA
The DNA here is from genome assembly GCF_054880495.1 of Nostoc sp. Taxonomy (NCBI): domain Bacteria; kingdom Bacillati; phylum Cyanobacteriota; class Cyanophyceae; order Nostocales; family Nostocaceae; genus Nostoc; species Nostoc sp. Next base: position 15,260 of record NZ_JBTYKD010000067.1, on the reverse strand, counting down.
ACCTTATTCACCTCCGGCACTGCAAGAGCTACCCTGTGATCAAAATCTACCAATAAAATTGACCCAGTAACAGCATTCATCGCTGTATAACACTAAATTTTACTCCTAAAGAGGTATAGCATAGGCTTAAGGTAGGATATAAATTAATGCCTATCTATAGGTAAAGCTTTCACCATCAGGACACGCTTTGTGGGGAGTACCAATATTGCACCAGAGACAGAAGACGGACTTGAGACAGCTTCTGGTAGAGCATCGACTTAGTAACCTACCTGTTGGTTGGGTTGGGGAAAAATCTCGCCGCAACCAAATGCACAGGCGGAGTATATCCGGCTCTAATCTGTGGGACAATCACTCTTTTATAACTCACTCAACAGAAAAAGAATAAGTTAGGCAATGCCTGAGTAGAAATCTCTTGGGGGCTAGCTCTGGTAATAAAAGTTTGTTGATGAATAAAAGATACTTTACAAATGTATAAGATTGTCATTTAAGTCTTATTTCAATGTGCTTGTAGTAAAACGTGGTCTGAATAAATAAAAGTGTTGGACTTAAATCAATCAGTAACACGATATGGCAGAAGAACCTACATCTACCTTAACTAAAAACTATGTGTCTCCTGCCAATAGACTGTCAAGTAAACCGACAAAAGTAACTTTCACAGCATTGGCTTGCCAATCTAAGTGGATGGTTAGCTTAGGTCATCTCCTCGCTGGTGCTTGGGTAATGGGGGCGGCACTGCTGAGTGCTTCTGGTGGGGAATTGGTTCAATTGAGCGAAAATAAGGCGCTTTCTGACTTTTTTCAACTGCGTAGGCCGATTGTGCCTCCAGAAGATATCGTAATTTTAGCAATAGACGATCAATCAATATCAGTTCCCGAACAGTACTATAAAACAGATCCGAAACAATATGCCTACCTAGAAACACTGAAATCTTATCCTTATCAACGTGCCGCATATGCTCAAGTAATCACAAAGTTAATCAAAGCAGGATATCGGCTGTGGTAAATCCACTGAGTTACTGCGGTTAAAGGCCGAGTTAGAGCAGCAGGGATTGCATGTAGTTTATTTTGAGTCTAGCCAAAGCCTGGATATGGCTGATATTGATGTTACAGATATTTTATTAGCAGTAGCTCGTGAGGTGAGTCAAAGCCTGGAAGCAATAAAAATTAACCTTAAACCAGGATACTTTAAAAATCTGTTTACAGAAGTTTCAGAGTTTTTGCAAACACCACTAGATATTGGGGTGGAGGCTGAATTATCTGTAGGTATTGCCAAGATTACTGCCAAAACTTGAAGCTTGAACAACATGCAAGGCAGATATTAGTTAATGCTCAACAAGAAGCCAAGCGACAACTTAGCCAAGGGCGGATGGGGTTGATGGTGAGTTCTGGTTTAGCGGTATGTCTATTATTATTGGCAGGTATATCATCTTTATAGGCATTGAGTCAAATTATAGCAGTAGACAGACAGCTTAGGACATTCGCAAACCCTAAGAGAGCGGCTGTCACAGCTATCCATAGCAGACTTGTCCTAACCATTATGGCAGCCGCTATATTCTCAATAAAATTAAAGAACCTAATCAGTTCCAAGGGCATCAAGGCGGTATCGGTAGCGTGAGTTTCAGCCCGGACGGCAAAACTATCGCCACGGCATCTTGGGACAAGACAGCGCGGTTGTGGTCTGTGGAGAATTTAAACCAATTGCTGATGCGGGGTTGCAATTGGTTGCATGATTATTTGCAGAATAACTCGAATTTGGGTGAGAGCGACAAGCGTCTCTGCGATGATATCAAGTAGATGGTTGGCAAAAGCCCTGGCAATGTATATTTAATTTTGCATGATATCATGTCCGCTTGATTACTTATTAAACCCGAAGAACCCCAAAGAGCCAAAGCTACGCTTCGTCTCCCCTCCCCGCTCGCGGGGAGGGGATTAAGGGGTGGGGTCAATACGGTTCGGTTAAGCCCAAAAAATAAAAATGTGTAAGTTGGGTTGAGGAACGTAGCAAGATCCCGCAGGCTAACCCAACATATTGAGAGTTTTGTTGGGTTTCACTTCCCTACGGGACACTACGCGAACAGTTCAACCTAACCTACAAATATTTTTAACTGGGAAAAAACTTTTGTGCGATCGCAGCACCATCTCACATAAGCAGAAGGTAATAAAGGTATAACACTTACCTAATAAAGGTTTTGCCGGCATATTTGCCGCAACTTTGCCAAAAGATACAAAAAAGTAGCCAAATTTTTGCCAATATAATATTATTTCCTAAAATTCACTTGGCAAAAATCGGCATGAGTGAAAAACCCATAGAAGGTAACGGCAAGGCTTTTCTCGTTCTACTTTTGCCCATCTCGTTTTTGATTATTTTCCTAGTTGCCACCTGGAGGATTTTACTAGCGGTAATTTTGCTGGTAATTGGCTTCAGGGTTTGGCAGGAATATCAATGGCAACAGTGGACTGTGCGAGTTAACCCAATTTTTCATCAGTTAGTTCGGGAAAATCAGGGCAGACTTACGCCAATGGACTTGGCAATCAGGGGCAATTTTCCTGGAACAACGGCAAAACGCTACTTGGATGGTAAAGCCTCGGAATTTGGTGCTAGTGTACTGAACTCTGAAGATGCAGGGCAGTCTTATTACTTTATAACTGCCAGCATTCTTGGCAATATCCTTGACAGTAGTGAGCCTGTTAAAGAGCTTCCGGCTCAACCAGTTACTAAAACTGCGCGATCGCTCCTAGCACCACCACCAACCCCACAGGAGGAAGAACCAGAAACCGAATCACTCCCACAGCCAACCCATGAGCAAGTTAAACGATCGCTGGAAAAACAGTTAGTTTTTGGCTCTCTGATCCAATCTGAACTTGCCAAACGGCTAAATGTCTATTCTAGTACGGTTTATAAACGGCGAAATGATCCAGAGTTTCCAGAGTGGAGCCGCAGCAAAGACCCTGATGGTATTGCCTGGTCATACTCGGAAAAAATTAAGGAGTTTTTCCCAGTGGAGGAAGAAGCTTAAACAGTTCGATAGACATAGGAGTGAAACATGGCGTAGGCACAATTCATGAATTGTGCCTACCAAGGATTTTGAGCAACGCAGAATTAATTTTCACTCCTATGTCTAATATAGGACTAGTCCTTTCAAGGTGACAAACGAAGATACGTTGTTCCAGTGCTACCACCTTGAATCCTCCGCTCAGATTTGGGGATTTTTGAAGGTCGAAATAACCAATCTTCGTTCCAAATTTCACCACCTTGAAAGGGCTAGTACAAGAACCCCACCCCCAACCCCCTAAGAGCAAGCGAGGAGGCGACTATGATGTACCTAATATGATTAAGCAACGCTATAATTACTTTTGATTTTTGAATTCTAAACCCACAGCTTCGTTGATAGAATTTAATCCGCTTTGTTCTAGTAGGATAAGCAAACCTAAAAGAATCCGGCGTACCATCAGTGGTCCTTCGTAAATCCAGCCAGTATAAACCTGGATCAGGCTAGCACCAGCAGTAATTTTCTCCCAAGCATCTTCAGGAGAAAAGATGCCACCAACGCCAATAATCGGGATTTGTCCTTGGGTTTGCTGCCAAATAAAACGAATTACCTCAGTGGAGCGATCGCGCAATGGTTCACCACTAATTCCGCCAGCTTCATGCTGGGGTGATTTGCCAGTTTGGTCAATCACCTGGGTTTTTAGTCGATCACGGCGGATAGTGGTGTTAGTGGCGATAATCCCCGCCAATCGGTAGGTTTTAGCAAGAGTTATAATATCAGCGATCGCTGACCATTCTAAATCTGGCGCTATCTTGACAAAAATTGGTTTTTGTGTATTATTTTCTTCTTGTAATAAATTCAAGATGGCACTGAGCATAGAAGCATCTTGGAGCGATCGCAATCCCGGTGTATTGGGAGAAGAGACATTAACAACAAAATAGTCTCCCAAATCCTTGAGTAAGCGATAGCTATCGAGATAATCCTGTGCGGCTGCTTCTAGGGGAGTTACCTTAGATTTACCTAAATTTATCCCTATAGGTATTGACTGGCTTAACTCCTGTTTTTCCTGTCCCAAACGTGCCGCCATTGCTGCTGCACCACGATTATTAAAGCCCATCCGATTGAGAGCAGCTTTATCCAAGGGCAAACGAAACAAGCGGGGACGCGGATTTCCTGGCTGTGCGTGAAAAGTTACAGTTCCCAATTCTGCAAAGCCAAAACCCAGGTTAGACCAAATGCCAGCAGCTACTCCATCCTTGTCGAAGCCAGCTGCTAACCCGACGGGATTAGGGAAGTTTAGCCCAAACAAACTTTGTTTTAGGCGGGAATCGTACAGACATAAGGACTGCTTTAGGCGTTGGTTTACCCAACTAGCAGGAGGGTGATCGCCTGTTTCCGATAGCAAACTAAAACTGCGAATCGTCTGTTGGTGTAGCCACTCGGAATCGGTTTTTACCACATTGAACAAAAGCGGACGAATGGCAAATTTATAAATATCCATTAGCTTTTATAAAGAAGAACTCAGAAGTCAGCAGTCAGAATTCACTCCAGAATTATCTACGAGTGGGTAATGAGTCCGCAAACGTCATTACGAATTACGTTAGCGAGTCATCGAGCGTCATTACGAACTTGTACTGAGCGCAGCCGTTGGCGCAGCCTCTCGTAGAGAAGTATTACGAATTATTTTAAATAGACTGCCGCGCTTACTCTTTAGCTTGTCGGAGTTCTTTTTTAGTTTGTCGGAGTTCTTCGGCAGAATTTCTCATTTCTTCAGCAAGCTGTCGCTGCTTCTCTTGTGAAATCCTAGTGTCTTCAGCAGACTCTCGCTTTTCCTCTAAGACTTGTCTGTGCTCCTTTAGAGCATCAGATGAAGTTTCGCCCATTTCTCTAGCACTCCCTAATCTAACTTCAACGAACCCCTTAGCTAGAACTTTCAGCAAACACCCCTGGCAATATTACTCAGGATGCTTTTTTGGGCATCTTATATATTACAAGCTATGTTAACCAATAAATCAGATGGGGCAGCCGCAAAAATCTATAGCCGCCGAACAGCAGATCCTCTCGTTGGCACGTGTCCTCCAGAGCCTCAGAGAAGAAGATGATGTTGACGTTCTGATTCAAACTACTATTTCTTATCTCAAAGAACAGTTTGACTACAGACTGATTTGGATTGCTCTTTACGATCGCCTGAATCACATATTGTTCGGCAAAGGTGGCACTACACCTGATAATGATACGGTCTTTTTACGCCAAAGAGTTGTTCTTAGTCCTGGAGATTTATTAGACCAAGTAGTGATTGAACAACATCCCTTGGGTGTAGCAGATTTACAAACTGAAATCCGCGCCGCCGAATGGCAAAAAATTGCCAAAAAATTCCAGATCAAGGGAACGATTATTTTACCAATTCGCTATAAAGATCGTTGCTTCGGCTTGCTGTTACTAGGTTCAGAACGCTGGGGCTACCTAATAACAGGGGAAGCAAAAGCCCGTTTGATGATGGTTTTAGGCGAACTGGGGGCAATGATTTCTCAAAATGAGATGGATTTGCAGCACAAGCAAACTAAAAGAACTGACGAGCCATTGTTAGAATTGCTGGAAAATTTACGCAGCCTGACTAACCTTAATCAAAGACTTGAAGCAGCAGTGCAAGCAACTCATAAATTTGTCTCTCCCAGTCGGACAAATATTTACTGGTTTGAGCGGGAAGGGCGTTACTTTTGGTGTCGGATGAGCAATCAGCTTGTCAAACTCGATCCCAATTCCAGCAGTCAGCAAGCAGCAGGAATGACGGTGCAGGACTTGAGCGACTTTTATTATGCTTTGACAGTTAATCAAATTGTCTCGATTGGTGGTGCCCACAGTTCTTTAAAGAGCCATTTTACGGCAAAATTGCTGCAACGGCTGAAGCTGCGATCGCTCTTGGCATCTCCGATCATCTGGCAAAAGGACTTAGTAGGTTTTCTGGCGGTAGAAAGCAATGAACCTCGGATCTGGACGGAGGCAGACAAAAATTTTGTCCAGGGTGTTGCTGGCTTTATCTCTCTGGTTGCATCTAGCGAAAGTATGGAAAGCACTATCAAACAGATTCAAGAGGATGCTCAACTAACTAGCCAAGTTGCCCAAGGTATTTATAGCGAACATGACCTTCAGGATACTTTGCATAGCTGTGCTAAAAAAGTTTTAGCTCGACTAACTGCGACGCGATTTCTGCTGTTGCAGTATGACCCTGAGCAGAATAATTATCAATTTATTTATCAAAATCAGCCCCATAATCGCCGACTGTTGACATTTACCCTTGATACTCTCAAAGAATTAGATGGGCAGCTTTTGCAACGTTCAACTCAAGCGGTGGAAATTCAGAACTTAGATGAAGATTTACGCTTTTTTAACTGGCGTCCCTTGTTGTTAGAAAATGGTGTGCGATCGCTACTTGTTTGTAAATGCACTCACGAGCATATACCAGGAGCGCTTTTAGTGATCACTCACGAAAGTCATCATTCTTGGACAACTTTGGAAAAAGAATTGCTGTGGGCTGTTAGTCAACAGATTGGGGTCATTATTCGTCAGTGGCAATTACATAACCGCACCACCCAGCAGCAAAAAGTTTCCCAGGCATTTGAGCAATGCATACGCATCCTGACACAATCCCAGAACAGCAAAATTGAGGTCGAAAAAAAGCATTTAGAACGTACAGCACTCGAACAAATAGCATCGATTTTGGGCTGTCCCCTAGCGATAGTGCTATCTTGGTCGCCTGGTGAAAGTTGGGCAGAAATTATCCCTGGAGTGATTGACAATAGTCAATTTGGGATTTTTTTTGATGCATCTATTCCGATCCAGGCTGAAGCCTTAATTCAGTGGGCACTTGTTACGGAGAATTACCTGACTTTGAAGGTGGATAATTTACCCCCGGAAACCCGGAAATGGTTGAAAGCTCCAGACAAAGGTCAAATTTTGGTGATGGCATTACGTACCAATGCTGATTATGAAACCACAGGTGTAGTGTTGTTGGCAGACTATCAAGAGCGTCGCTGGTCAGAACAAAACCTCAGTGCGATCGCAACTCTAATTTCTCTATTAGCTTGGTGGCGTCGTGAAAAGCAAATTACTCAACTTCTAAAATCCACAATAGAGGAATTACGACAACTCAACTGGTACAAACATCGTCGCCTTGAGCAAATCCAAAGAATAACGGCGCTGTCCCTTAAACAAATACATGATTTGGGCATTCCTACTAATGAACTTACTCAGATGCGCTACCAACTATTGCTACAGCAGTTAGATCACACAGTTACCTCCATGAGTGGAATGCTTAAACTTGAGCAGTGGCGGCTACATATTAGTTGGGAAACTATGTCCATAGCCAGTTTACTGAAGCGATCGCTCGAACGCATCGAAAATTTACTTAAACAACAAAAGCTGTGGATTGGTGTACATGGTTTGGGACAGCAAATTGAAGTGCAAGAGTCGCCAAATAATTCTTCATTAGCTAGAGGCGTTTCTACCTCAAACGCTCAATCTGCAATGGCGATCACTGGTGATATTGTCAAAATTGAATTAGTTATCCATGAATTATTGGTTACTGCCTGTAACCGTTCTCAAACTGGCGGCAGAATTGATATTTGGTGTCGCCGTTTTGATGCATCTAAAAACCTAAATGCAAAGCATTCTTTTGCAAGCGTAGGAACTGATCATCAGACATCGCTAGAACTGTCGATTACATACAACGGTGCCATCGAACCACAGTTACTTACGGAACTACATGATAATACATCGAAAGATGTGCTTGCTCCCTCCAACCTCGACCAACCACCAGCCTTACATCTGCTGATCTGCCAAAACCTCATGCAGGAGTTGGGAGGAGAGTTGAATTTCTACCAATTACCAGATAATCGGGTAGTTAGCCGCTTGTTGTTGCCGTTAGTTGGTCATGATTCTTAGAGGATGTTTGAAAAGTATTGGGCGAATAGAATTCACTACTACACAAACAAACGTACTCCTACGGAGAAGCAAGCTACGCGTAGGGTCTCGCAGAGAAGTCCACGGAGGTGGACTAAGGAATAAGAATTAAATAACATACAATTTATGTCCCTGGCTTACCTCACCCTCAATCCCTCTCCGATATATTGGAGAGGGAAGCTAGATACAGGATGAAGTTTTGCATTTTATTTAATCCACATTCCTAAGAGAAAATCAAGGGGCTTTTAACCTCTCTGTAGCAAATCCCCTACCGCTAATACGTAATGACCACATCGCTGAATGGTGGACTAGAGACATTTCAGCAGCCAGTCTAATCAGTGGTGCCGGACAGATTCGCGCACGGGGACGGCTGGCCTTATTTGCTAAAGTAGCGGATATTGACGCTTTAATTGCTCAAGCAATCAATGCTGTACGGGAAATTCGCACTAGTAAACAAGTATTTTCAGATAACTTTCAAGTTTCCAGTCGGGATGGTGTCGAAGTTTTTATTGTTGGCAGTTTGGCTGGCGGGACGGGCAGTGGCAAATTCTTAGATGTGGCATTTTTAACACGAGAACATCTCAGTAATTTTTCTAATATTACGGGGGTATTTGTTTTACCGAGAGTGTTTGCCAATATTCCCCAAACTCATTTGGTGAAATCTAATGCTTATGGCGCTCTCAAGGAAATCGAACACTTTTGGGGATTGTCGCCGTCTTAATAGCATTGAGATTGATTATGGGATCAGAAAAGTCAAAGCCGATCGCCCTCCATTTGATGCGGTATTTTTAATTGACGGGGTTAACAAAAATGGAACTGTAATCAGTCGTCCAGATGATTTACAAAATTTAGTTGCAGATGGTTTGTATATCCAGATTGGTTCTCAAATCGGTCTAGATGCTGCTAACGTTGCTGATAACATTCGGGCTTATCTGGCAACTGGTGAAAAAATTCGAGGACGCAATATAAATTACTGTAGTTTTGGCTTTGCTACCCTGACTCTGCCAGTACAACAATATGAGCGGATGAAATTAGAGGACGCTCAAAACTTGTTAAAGAATGAGTTAATGGCATCTACCCCAATAATCGATTTAGAAAACGAAATCACTCGATTTTTAGAAGATTGCAACTTAGCAACGAAGGTAAGCTTTTAGATCATCTACTTTCAGAGTATAACCCTCTGAATTAGGCGTTAAATCGCCCTATTTATGCTATGGCGAGAAACGCGAACCATCCATTTTGCAGAACTTAAATTAAAAAAATATCCCATCGTCGGGGCATATTGCAATACACCCCGACGAATGTACTAATCAGCAAAAATTCCGAGTGCGGAGTGTAATATCATGTCCGGGTAATTACAGCGTATTTCAGGTAAATAAAGTACACGGGTAGGGGCACAACATGTTGTGCCCCTACGATTATCTGTACCTCACCAAGTTGCAATCTGCTGTAGCGAGCAATGCTTTGCCCGGACGACAGATTTCATTGGCTTTTTAGCCCTTTTCAACTGGATAGTTATTTTTGCCGGGCTGTAATAACTTCTCATAAACTAACAGAGAGACAGATGTGAAGTTATGTAAATAAAATTCACAAATATGACAATAATTTGTAATAAATAATGATGCAGCAGCATTGTATAAAGATAAGTTGAAGAAAAAACAACATCTTAATCAGGTTTTCCAGTGGTTCAGAGAAGTTTGAAGTTTTCTAACAAAAGTTTTAATCTGAAAGCCTGGAGATCGTAAACTTATTTCTTGAGATGTCTGTTTTAAACCTTTCGTAACTCGTCAGGCAGTACTGACATCAAAAATAAACTGAACCATTCAGTTTTGAGTCGAATTATTCATAACCAAGCAAATTTGGAGATTTAACGTAATGGTTTTAGATGCATTTGCAAAAGTAGTTTCCCAAGCTGATACACGTGGGGAATATCTCTCCGATTCACAATTGGATGCATTGAGCGAACTAGTCAAAGATGGTAACAAGCGTGCAGATGCTGTTAACCGGATTACCAGCAATGCGTCTGCTCTTGTTGCTGCTGCGGCTCGTGATTTGTGGGCAGAACAACCCCAATTGATCACTCCCGGTGGTAATGCTTACACCAGCCGTCGCGCAGCTGCTTGCATCAGAGACTTAGACATCATTCTTCGCTATATCACCTATGCGATCTTTGCTGGCGATTCTAGCGTGCTAGATGACCGTGCCCTTAATGGTTTGCGGGAAACCTATTTAGCATTGGGAACTCCAGGAGCCTCAGTTGCGGTTGGTATTCAGAAGCTAAAACAAGCTTCCTTGGCCATTGTCAACGATACAAACAACATCACCAAAGGAGATTGCAGCGCTTTGGCATCTGAAATAGCTAGCTATTTTGATCGTGCTGCTTCAGCAGTAGCTTAAGCCAGACATTGCTGCTATCGACTGAGATAATTGTCCATTAGGACAAAACAAAATTTCAACCAAAAGTTTGTAAAAGGAAAATACCAAAATGACAAAAACACCTCTAACTGAAGCAATTGCATCGGCTGATTCTCAAGGACGCTATCTCAGCAGCACCGAGATTCAAGTTGCTTTTGGTCGCTTCCGCCAAGCGCCAGCTAGCTTACAAGCAGCAAAAGCCTTGAGCGCCAATGCTCAACGATTGACCGAAGGTGCAGCTCAAGCTGTGTATAGCAAGTTCCCTTACACCACTCAACAACAAGGCCCCAACTTCGCGTCTGATGCACGCGGTAAAGGCAAGTGTGTACGTGATGTAGGCTACTACTTGCGGATTATCACTTATGCCTTAGTTGTCGGTGGCACAGGCCCCTTGGATGATTTCTTGATTTCTGGCTTGGCTGAAATTAACCGGACTTTTGATCTGTCTCCTAGCTGGTACATTGAAGCTCTCAAGTACATCAAAGCCAACCACGGTCTAAGCGGTGATCCAGCTGTTGAAGCCAATTCTTACATCGACTATGTAATCAATACTCTAAGCTAGAGTATTTCTTTAGCCCGGAGAGGAAATCAGCTCTGATGACAAGTAAGTTCTATGAGTTGTTTACCTCTCCGGGCAGTTTTATTTTCAAAAGACTGTTAAAAGACTAGAAAAAATTTTTCTAAAAAGTTTTCAGTTTTGCAGTTAAAACTGAGGAGGTTAAAAATGGCAGCTTTGGGACAAGCAGCAAGATTAGGGATTGGAGCATTTGAAAACTCAGCACTGGTAGAACTACGTCCTGATCGAATAGAAGCGGATGTGGCAGTGATTATCCGGGCAGCTTACCGTCAGGTTTTAGGTAATGAATACCTACTGGAAGCAGAGCGTCTTGTCAGTGCGGAATCACTGTTGCAGGAAGGTTCAATCTCAGTTCGGGGATTTGTGCAAGCCATTGCTCAATCGGAACTCTATCGGGATAAGTTTTTCTACTCCAACTCCCAAACTCGGTTTATCGAGTTGAATTATAAGCATTTATTGGGGCGTGCCCCACAAGAGGAGTCAGAGATTTCGTACCATGTTGAGCTTTACAACTCACAAGGTTATGAAGCTGAGATTAACTCCTACATTGACTCATTAGAATATCAAGAGAGTTTTGGCGAAAATATTGTGCCCTACTATCGAGGCTTTAAAAGTCAAGTAGGACAGAAAACCGTTGGATTTGGCCGACTGTTGCAACTGTATCGGGGTTATGCCAATAGCGATCGCGCTCAAGGACAAAAACAAGGACGGCTAACCTGGGAAGTAGCTAAGAATCTAGCTTCACCCATTTACCCAGTCTCTGCCGGAGCCTTAACAGGTCTCTCTACAGGTGGTCGCGGCGAAACATACCGGATTACAGTCCTACAAGTAGCTTCCCCGAACTCAACTGTAGTACGGCGTGGTACTGCGGAATTGATCGTACCCTACGAACAACTTTCTAGTAAATTGCAGCAGTTGAATCGCAAGGGCAGTAAAGTGATTAGCATTACTGCCGTATAAATAGGGAATCGGGAATTAAGTGAGGAGTTAGAAGTTGTGAGTGAGGAGTGAGGAGCGATGCCCTGAGCAGTTCGGTAAGCTCACTGTAACACTTGCCGTTCGCGAAGGGTCTCGTAGAGAAGGGTTAGAAGTTATGAGTTTTAAATTCCTAACTCTACCCCTAATCTTAACTCTTAACTCCTAACTCCTAATTTTTCCCAACTACCAATTACAAAAGGAAAATTACCAATGGCTATTACAACAGCAGCGTCCCGTCTGGGAACAGAGCCTTTTAGTGATCAGGCTCCTGTAGAATTGCGCCCAAATGCAACCAAAGAAGATATTGAGAGAGTAATTGCTGCCGTCTATCGTCAGGTGTTGGGCAACAACTACATATTGACATCTGACCGCCTTACAAGTGCTGAATCTATCCTGCGCGATGGAAAAAATACAGTGCAAGAGTTTGTGCGTCAAGTAGCTAAATCAGAACTGTACAAATCCAAGTTTTTCTACGACAGCTTCCAAACTCGCCTCATCGAGCTGAACTATAAACATTTGTTGGGTCGTGCCCCCTATGATGAGTCTGAGGTGGTCTATCACTTGGACTTGTATCAAACCAAGGGATATGAAGCTGATATTGATTCTTATATTGATTCATCAGAGTATCAATCTAGCTTTGGTGAAAATATTGTCCCTTACTATCGTGGCTTTAAAACCCAAATAGGACAGAAAACTGTGGGATTTAGTCGGATATTCCAACTTTATCGGGGCTATGCTAGTAGCGATACCTCCCAACTGAAAGGCAAGTCCTCGCGCCTTGCTAGCGAACTAGGTCGCAATGGTGCATCCATCGTTGTTCCTCCCTCTGGTGGCCCCTCAGGCTTTTCATACGTTGCTTCTGAAAAAGGCGTTACCCCCAACAGTACTTTCGGTGGTGCGGGAACTTTTGGTAAAGAAGGCAGACTTTACCGTATTGAAGTGGCAGGCGTTTTTGGAGCTGGGTATCCTAGCACACGCCGTGTAAATCAAGCGGTGATTATACCCTATGAAGAACTATCTAGTTACTTCCAGAGAGTGGTAAAACAAGGTGGTAAAATTGCCAGTGTGAAACCACTTTAGTGTCATTGGTCATTAGTCATTGGTCATTAATTTTAGACCAAGGACAAAGGACTAATGACAACTTCAATTTATAAATTAGGAATTGATTTATGCTTGGACAAATTAATGGTAGAAATAGTAATCGCTCCTTCCGCTATGAAGTAGTCGGTCTGCGCCAAAGCGAAGAAACAGAAAAAGTTGGCTATCCGATTCGTTCTAGTGCCAGTGTGTTTTTCACGGTGCCTGAGAACCGGATGAATCAAGAAATGCAGAGAATTACTCGCTTGGGTGGGAAAATAGTCAGCATTCAGCCATTGAACGCCCAGACTCAAACAGATAGCGAACACAGCGATCATCCTTCTGCTCATGAATCCCAGTCCGCAGAAAATTGAAGATTTATCACTGACAAGTGACAATGCCGACGGTGAATCTTTAACGATAGAGCAGGCTCTAGCTAATCTTGAAGGTGCAGATTTAGGTCTGCGGTTTTATGCTGCCTGGTGGTTGGGTAGGTTTCGGATATCTGAAGCAGCAGCGGTTACAGCACTGATCAAAGCGTTAGAGGATAAAGCCGACAGGACACCAGAAGGCGGATATCCTCTACGACGAAACGCCGCTAGAGCCTTAGGAAAACTAAGCGATCGCCAGGCAGTATTACCTTTAATTGGGTGTTTAGACTGCTCGGATTTTTATGTGCGGGAAGCGGCGGTACAATCTTTGGAGATGTTGGGTGATCCGCTTTGTATTCCCGCGCTGATCAAGTTATTACAAGTAGGCTTGCAGGAAGAGCAGCTGATATCAAAGCAGCCTGATTTATCTCAACCTTACGACTCCATCTTAGAAGCCTTGGGAATCTTGAGGGCGACTGAGTTCATCCCTTTGATAAAGCCATTTTTAGAGCACCCAATCGAATTGGTTCAATATGCTGCTGCACGAGCTATGTATCAATTAACCCAAGAACCAGTTTATGCAGAACGGTTAGTACAAGCTTTGGCGGGAGAGAAATTGCAATTGCGTCGAGCAGTCTTAGCAGATTTAGGAGCTATTGGATATCTACCCGCAGCAGATGCGATCGCGCAGACTCTTGCCGAAAATAGTCTGAAGCTAATTTCTCTTAAAGGATTATTAGAATATCAAGTTAACCACACCGCAGCAAGCACTTTGTCAGTAGGTGCGGTTAAAGTGATGAATTTGATGGACTCGCTGTTGTAGTTCTAAGTTATATAGCAGTCTGCTTTGATTTTTGAAATTATTTGCGTAGACAGGGAGTGGGCTTGCCGTGAGCGTAGCCGAATGGAAGGAAGCCTTTTCAGGGTGTACTGAATTTTTTTCAAAAATCAAATAGGAGTCCTATAGATATAGCGGTTTCCAGGTGCATGAAGTATATATCAAAACCTCACCCCCAACCCCTCTCCGTGAGTTCGGAGAGATGAGATATAAGCAGAGCTTATCGGGGTGAGGTTAAGCTATACCTGACTAGATTAGGAAAGGCTATAACGAGTTGTCATTAATACGTGTAAATTTAATTGTTTACCACAGCGAAACCCCCAAACTAACTGCGAAATCAGTGCTAGGGGGTTTAAATATGATGGTAACTACGGATAACCTAAGCTAGAATTGGCTGACGACTAATGACCCATGAAAAATTATTATGAATAATAGTGAACTTGCCCAAATATTGATCCGTGCTGTGGAAGAAGCAGATTCTTCAGAGCGCTTAGTAGACGCAGTTCAAGAGTTAGCAGCAGCTGGTATAGAGGAATCCGTTCCCACACTGATTACAGCTTTGGGCTACAACAATCCTGGTGCGGCGGTGGCGGCGGTAGATGGACTAATTGCGATCGGGGAAGCCGCAGTACCACCACTATTGGAACTAATTGATAATTACAACTATGGTGCTAGAGCCTGGGCTGTTCGTGCCTTAGCGGGAATTGGCGATATCCGAGCGCTGGATACGTTGTTAGAGGCAGCAAAAACCGATTTTTCTTTGAGTGTGCGGCGGGCAGCTGCCAGGGGATTAGGCACTTTACGCTGGCACCAAGTACCGCCTGAGAAACTGGAATCTGTTCAGACTCAGGTATTAGAGGCGCTATTACTAATTTCTCAAGATCCAGAGTGGGTAGTGCGCTATGCAGCAGTGACGAGTTTAGAAACCCTAGCGATCGCGATGCCTGCGGCGGTAAACAACGCAGTCAGTTTACCCAATCAAGCGTCGCGGATTACAAATCAACTTCAGCAAATGCTCGATACAGATGCCGATCTGGGAGTTCGCACCCGTGTAAA
>NZ_JBTYKD010000066.1:0-5881 GCF_054880495.1 Nostoc sp. | reverse complement strand
AAGCTATGGCTGACGCTGTAAATTATATTACCGAAGATGATGCCTTCGGTTGGTTCAACCACTGTGGTCTATTTACCTGAAAATTGCTGTAACTCTTAATCATGAGTGGAATTAATCGTCAAATTACCCTTGACGTTAGACAAGTTGCCAAGCACATAGCAGGTACACCTCAAAGTCAAAGACTTCTCAAACGAGGACTTGCCGCTCATGTATTTAACGATGAACCTACAATGAATAGAGTTACTCAAGCCATAATAGAAAATGGGCAGTTCACCGGAATGATTCGAGGATATGACCGTTATGGGATGTTTTTTAATGAACCAATAGGTTATAGAATCAGTCCAGATGGTAGCCGTATTCTACTTTACTATGGGGAGATAAAAATCAATGCAGACGAACAATACCACGTCATCCCTCGCACAAGACCGAGTGAAGAATAACTGGGAATTTACAGAAGTATGGATAGATCCAATGTTATCCCCTCCATATATTCTTTTATTGCTTTGCGACAGAGAAGATAACTGTCAAGTTTATGATCCGGCGCAGGGTTATAAAATTGTATTTTCTGGTAATGAGTATAATGCAGCAAAATTATGGTTATTAGAAGATGAGTATGAACCAATTGAAGGTAGGCTTTTAGCTGCGGAATTGGTCTGAGTTACTAGAGAGTTTTTAGAGAATATGATTAAGAGTGCTTGCATAAATCACATCATTTACGCAAGCGTCATAAGTGCTAACTAAGTTTTTTAATGATATCTGTTACTTTTTTGCCTTCAAGATTTTTGCGCGAAAGTAAACCTTTGACAAATTTGTTAGGCAATCATGTCAGAATACGTCAATCTAAACCAATTACCCTACCCAAAGACTTAAGATTCACCATGAAGGATGCGATCGCCTTTCGCAGGTGATTTCAGATATCCTTTGCCGATATAATCAGTAGGTAAACTAAGTAAAGTCGATATGAAGCCCACAAACGAACAAACTCAGGGACTCTACAGGCTGCGTGTAGCTTGCTTCCCCGTAGGGATACGCGATCGCACATAATTATATATTGAGATAGAATCAATACAAATCAAGAATTAAGGAGTAAGAGCGTGCAAGCCATACTTTTAAGCCGCGAAGAAGTTGGACGACGTGCGAAAGAACTATACGAAAATAGCATTCGTCAACAAGTAGAACGAGAATAAAATATCGGTAAGATGGTGATTATTGATATAGAAACAGGTGAATATGCCGTTGATAAAACAGGCTTAGAATCGGCACGATATTTAGATAATAAAAACCCATTAGCTCGACTTTTTGGCATTCGTATTGGTTACAAAGTTGCTGTTTTCTTCAGTGGTGAGATGGAGCGTGATTATCGGTGATTTCTGGTATTGTCAAGAAGGGACGCGCCACCGTTAATATCATATTTAGACTACCCATACCCAATCAACCAGATTTTACTATTGAATTTGTTATCGATACAGGTTTTACAGAGTTTCTTTCCTTACCCATTGATGAATTGTAGTTGCTTTCTGATTCGGAATCAGACCTGAAATGCCTTTAAAATGGGAGAATATAAAGAATCATTTGGAGGAATCAATCGTCATGACTGTGATAGTTGCTAAGTGGACGATTAACGAATATCACCGCATGATTGACGCTGGCATTTTGAGCGATCGCAAAGTTGAACTACTTAAAGGAGAAATTGTCGAAATGTCGCCAGAAGGTGAACCCCATGCTTATAGTAGTGGTGAAGCTGGTGAGTATCTAGCAAAGCTATTGGCTGGACGCGCCAAAATTCGTCATGCTAAACCAATTACTCTACCCAACGACTCGGAACCAGAACCAGATATTGCCATTGTCCAATCTTTAGGACGCGAGTATCGACAGCATCATCCCTATCCAGAAAATATTTTCTGGTTGATTGAGTAGGCTAACTCTAGTTTAGAAAAAGATTTAGACACAAAAAGCAAAATCTATGCAGAAGCAGGTATTTTAGAATACTGGGTTGTAAATCTAAAAAAGTTACACCTGGTGGTGTTTCGAGAAATCTTACATGGAGAGTACGCGAGAAAACTAACATTAACTGACGGAAAAATTCAACCGCTTGCATTCCCAGATGTTTCTGTTGCGGTGGAACAAATTATTAACAGCTAAGATAATTTACATAGGACTTACGCACTGTACAAATTAACCATAATCCGAATTATGAGATTTCGTCGTTTCACTCCCTTCGTATAATCCTAATTTACTCGCATATTTGCGATCGCTGGGTGCTAAACATAGCTGAAATACCCAAATAGCGTGTAGTACTTATGTACGATGCGTAAGTCGTATTACAGTCTTTTTTATCTCTTTAAACCACAGTCATGTGTAGATTAGTACTTCTATACTGAACCGATCTACCTTATAGTTTAATTACCTGAAAATTGCTGAGATATTGCTTAACTAAAACCCATTGCATTATGGTTTGATAAGCTAATGAGCATTTAAGTTGCATAAAAGCAGGGCTGTTCGCGAAGCGTTCCCGTAGGGTAGCCCTTACTACAAGCGAATCATTCTGGAAAAATGAATGACGATTAGCTTAGTAGAATTAGTACACAGTAGTAACAAAGAAACAAATACGTGCAACCTATAGAAAAACTTGTGCCTTTAGGTTGCTGATTAAAAACAAATTACTAGTTTTCACTACTTTTTTCTTTGGTCAACTGCTGTACTAATAATTGCACTCCCAAAGCCAACAAACCAATTGCCACTATACTAAATATTCCGCTTCCCAAAGCAACTACACCAACAACCAGAGTACGAACAGCAGAAGAAATCTTCACCACCAATGGATTAATTGAATGGATAGGTTTAGTAGCAAAATTTGTAGCGATCGCAATCATCAGCGAATACACTGCAAATCCCATTCCTCCCGAAATCACCGCCCCAGTAAAACAGCGTAACGGACTCGCACTCACCTGTATTTTAGTGTCTGTTTGTGGTGTTAACTTTTGGTCATTCATAACATTTTAGATTTTAGATTTTGCATTAGAGCATTAGAAATAATTCTTGTCCTCGGCTAATCGTCATTCAAATTGCATCTTTGCGTATTTTTAGCAATTTGAACTATGCGACTTAAAAGCTCATCAGCTTATTCCTTATGCTCCATTAACGATAAAGATTTATTTAAACTGAATATCCAACCTGAATCCCATGTGTAATTGTCCGAGTCACAAACAATTCTAAGTCTTCATCAAGAATTGCCTCTCTCACTTGCAGCTTAACTTGTTCTGCCTGCTGTTGAGACTCCAAAAGAGCAAATACTGTTGGGCCAGAACCAGACATCATTGTTCCTAAAACGCCTTCTTGATTTGCAAACACCTCTCGCAGTTGCAAGACTTGGGGATAGGCTGGCAATATCACGCGCTCCAAATCATTATGCAGTTTTTGGGCAATTTCTCCCGCATCTTTATCCAGGATGGTTTTTACTATTGCTCCTGAATGAACTGCACTAGCACGGGCTGCCAAGTTGTCGCTATCTCTAATATAAGAATTACCAAACTGGTGTCGATAGGTTTTGTATGCCCAAGCGGTGGAAACTTCCAGGCTGCGGTATTTTGCCAACACTATATATATACTATCCAAACTTGGCAGAGGAGAAAGTTGCTCACCTCTACCTGTTGCGATCGCAGTTCCACCCGCTACACAAAACGGTACATCTGAACCAAGTGTGCCTCCCAACTCCTCTAATTCTGACTGAGTTAATCCTAATTTCCACAGTAAATCTATCCCCACTAACACAGCTGCTGCATTCGTTGAACCCCCAGCCAACCCAGCAGCTACAGGAATTTGCTTGTTGATGGTAATCTCCACGCCCGCATATTTAGCAAAGGCTTCGGGAAATTGCCTCGCCATTAATTCTGCTGCTCGGTATGCCAGATTACTTTTATCTGTCGGTACTTGTGGGTGGTTGCAGTGAACACGGATGCTGTCAGTGCTAATAGAACGCACATCAATTTTGTCTGCAAGACCAATACTCTGAAGTATCATAGCTAACTCGTGATAGCCATCAGGGCGATCGCCAATGATTTCCAGATACAAGTTAATTTTGGCAGGGGCAATTAGGGTGTAGGAACGCATTTTCTGGGAGTGGGACGTAAGGATAAGGCAATCTGGAGTGGGGAATCGGCAGTGGGGAGTGGGATAAAAATCTGTCTTATTCTCTTGTCCCTTATTTTCTACTCCCTACTCCCCACTCCCCACTCCCAGTTCATTTGCTAGGATTACCCATTGCTGAACGCTGAGGTCTTCGGCTCTGGCTTGGGGATTTACTTCTAATTGTTCCAGTAAGTGGCTCAGGCGATCGCGTTCTATAACTGATTGCAAATTATTTCGTAACATTTTGCGCTTGGCACCAAACCCCAACTTTAAGAAGTTCTCTAACTGTCGGGGATTAAGTGCTGGTATTCCTATTTTTCGGGGGCGCAATCGCACCACTGCTGAATCGACTTTTGGTGGTGGATGGAATGCAGTCGCTGGAACTGTGCAGATTAACTCACATTCAGCCAAATACTGTACCCGCACACTCAACGCCCCAAATGCTTTTGATCCTGGTTTAGCATACAACCTTTCTGCTACTTCTTTTTGTACCAGCAACACTATTGAGTCAAATGGTTCGGGGTTTGAGTTGGCGATCGTACCAAGTAGTTTCTCAATGATCGGCCCTGTAATATTGTAGGGGATATTAGCTACTACTTTATTTGGCTGTTGGAAATTGGGAAAGGCTACCAGATGAGATGGTAAATCCAGAGTGAGAAAATCACCTTGCAGCAGTAAAAAATTTTCAGTCTTACCAAGTTGCTTTGCCAATAGTTGGCATAAGTCGCGGTCTATCTCAACTGCAACCAGAGATTGCACTAACGGTAATAAACGACGAGTCAAAATGCCGGTTCCAGGCCCAATTTCCAGGATGCGATCGCCCTTAGCGTTAGCGGAGCGATCGCATCCTGTACACTCTGCTGCTTGAATAATTGCGTCGAGTGCCTTTTCACTTTTGAGCCAATGTTGAGCAAAGAGCTTACGTGGTCGGATCATCTGTATTTATTGCCTAGTCTGGTTTTTAGCTTTTTCTCAAAAATTCTGGTTAAAAAATCTGATTGGAGAATTATCATGGCGATGCCTTCTTTGCGAGAGGCTACGCATAGCTTGCTTAAGAGTAGGGGTACGCCAACGCACTTAAATCTCCAGAGTCATTGCGGTAATTTTTCTTTTTCCCACTTCCTCAAATTTATTGCTCATCATCTTGACAAAATTACTACCTTATAAATGGTGAAATCCGTCTACAGCGCTAGACTCACTGTAACGGATCTTCATATAAGGGACTGCCTATCTTCTCTTGTCTACGAGAAACTGTCCTAACCAGACGCTCCGCGAAGGTAGCGTAGCCTCTTCGAGTACTCGAATGTCGATACAACCCAGATTCGGCATCCTAAACTGTCACAGCACAAGGTTCAGCCACTTCCTATTCGCGTCTTTTCTGTTCCTTAATTCACCTGAAAGTAATGCCAGTCAGGCGATTTGCCATTTTATAAAAAAAATGACTTTCCCCCTTGACAAACTAGGGAATGACTAGTTACTCTAGTTAAGTGCGAAGGCGAAAGAAGCCAACGACCGCTGAACCTAAAAAACATAATACTTTGAAAGCTTAAGAAAAAACCAATCCTCGTCAAAAGAATTAACTTTTGGGATTTACTGAAAAGTTAATCGAAATTATAACTAGGATTCCGGAAAATATTTTTTTCGGAGCCGCAAACTCGAAACAAACCAAAACGGAGAGTTTGATCCTGGCTCAGGATGAACGCTGGCGGTATGCTTAACACATGCAAGTCGAACGAAACCTTTAGGGGTTGAG
>NZ_JBTYKD010000065.1:0-3863 GCF_054880495.1 Nostoc sp. | reverse complement strand
TTGACTTAGCGTTCTCACCAGAATTTGCCAAAGCAGTGGAAGAAAAACAAATTGCTGAACAGAGGGCGCAAAGAGCCGTTTATGTAGCACGGGAAGCTGAACAAGAAGCACAAGCAGATGTGAATCGCGCCAAAGGTAAGGCAGAATCTCAAAGACTCTTAGCAGAGACACTCAAAGCCCAAGGAGGACAGTTGGTTCTCCAAAAAGAAGCAATTGAAGCTTGGAAGAGTGGCGGCGCTCAGATGCCAAAAGTCCTTGTTATGGGTAGTGACTCTAAAAGCGGCGTCCCCTTTATGTTCAACCTTGGGAATGTCCAAAATCAACCTTAAAGCCGAGCGAAGTCGAGGCTTTGATTCGAGTCAAGAATACTTAGTAAGTTAGGCTAATCCTAACTCAAACACAAAAACTAACAAGATAATAAACAAAGTTTATGTCAACCCCCAATCATCAGAATCTCACCGCCGAAGAAGCGAAAAAATTACTGAATAAATTCAACTGTCTAGACATTGCGCCTGTCCTGAAGCCATCAGAAAAATCTATAATTCGTAGTGCCTTAATTTTGCTCACCAACCTTGCTGATTACCAAATTTTAGGAATTTGTGCTGATACAGCAGAAGAAGGAATACTGGCGATGAAGACCTATTCTCTGGCTTTGGGTTATGAACCACCAAACAACTTACTTACACCGGAAGGGCCAGTTTATATCAAATTAAATGGTAAAAATGGCTTGTGTTATCTCGATTCTTATGCTGGACATCATCGTGGTGTATTAGTATCTTGTCAGTCTGATGACGAAGGGGGAATCAACGAGATGTATGGACATTTACCCTTGGATTTATTTGTATAGAATTCGGCAAATGTAGGTAGGGTATGTGCCTTGCCTACTCACTAATGAAAAATAACTAATGACGGAAATCTTATGAGTATTATTACGCTACAATCAGTAAAAAAAGACTTTGGGATCAAGGAAATTTTAAAAGATGCTAGTTTTAGCATCGATGCTAGCGATAAAGTTGGTTTAATTGGTACTAATGGCTCCGGTAAATCAACCATATTAAAAATGATCGCTGGTCTAGAATCGATAGATAGTGGTCAAATTTTAATCAACTCTGGTTCTAAAATTATCTACTTACCCCAGCAGCCAGATTTAGATGAAAATCACACAGTTTTAGAGCAAGTTTTTGCTGACAGTGGCGAACATACAGCTTTGGTGCATGAGTATGAAGAACTGTCAGATAAATTGGTTCATTATCCAGATGATAGCCAACTGATGTCTCGCCTTTCTGTGGTGATGCAACTGATGGATGCGAGTGGTGCTTGGGAACTAGAAACTAACGCCAAAATCATCCTCACAAAATTAGGAATTTCTGATTTTGATGCCCAAATAAGCACTTTATCGGGAGGTTATCGCAAACGCATTGCTTTAGCATCAGCGTTGCTAGCAGAACCAGATGTTTTGCTCATGGATGAGCCGACAAACCATCTTGATGCTCTTTCTGTTGAATGGTTACAAAGTTATTTGAATCGCTATCGCGGGGCGCTTTTTCTGATTACTCACGATCGCTACTTTTTGGATCGCGTTACCAATCGGATCATTGAAATTGACCGAGGCGACATTTACACTTATACAGGCAACTATTCATATTACCTGGAAAAGAAAGCTTTAGCTGAAGAATCTGCCGTAAGTAGTCAACGTAAACATCAAGGTTTGTTGCGGCGCGAGTTGGAATGGCTTAAAAAAGGCCCGAAAGCCAGAAGTACTAAGCAAAAAGCTAGAATTGACCGCGCTCATGCTTTACGGGATACTGAATTTAAACAAGTTCAGGGTAAAGTTGATATTTCTACAGTTGGTCGGCGCATTGGCAAAAAAGTTATTGAATTAAATCAAATTTCTAAAGCCTACAATGGACGTACCCTGATTAATAATTTTACCTACGAGTTTGGACGAGAAGACCGCATTGGCATCATCGGTGCTAATGGTGCTGGTAAATCGACTTTAATGGATATGATTACTGGGCGGGTTAAGCCAGATTCAGGCATTGCAGAAATTGGTACTACAATTCATATCGGTTATTTTGACCAGCATTCTGAAGAATTGCTCACAAAAATGAACGAAAATCAGCGCGTGATTGACTACATCAAAGAAGAAGGGGAATTTGTCAAAATTACTGATGGTACTCAAATTACTGCTTCTCAAATGTTGGAGCGGTTTCTGTTTCCTGGTAATCAGCAGTACGCGCCAATTAATAAACTTTCTGGTGGAGAAAAAAGACGTTTATTTCTGTTGCGGGTTTTGATGGGTGCGCCGAATGTGTTGATTTTAGATGAACCGACAAATGATTTAGATGTACAGACATTGGCAATATTAGAGGATTATTTAGAGGATTTTGCTGGGTGTGTAATTGTAGTTTCTCACGATCGCTACTTTCTTGATCGCACCATCGACACAGTATTTTCCTTTGAAGAAGGCGGTAATCTCCGGCAATATCCCGGTAATTACTCAGTTTATCTGGACTTTAAGAAGGCTGAAGAAGCACAGCAACAAGCTGCTAATGCTAAGGACAAGCCCAAAAATATCGAAGTCCAAAATGTTACGTCTTCGCCCAAAAATGTAGAGAATATAAAGCGGCGGAGGTTATCCAACTGGGAAAAAAAGGAATTTGAGCAGTTGGAAGGTAAAATTGCCCAGTTAGAGGCTGAGAAAGCAGAAACCGAGAAAACATTAGCGAATGTTTCTGCGGGGAATTATAGCCAAGTGCAAAAACTCTATAATCATGTGGAAAAGCTCAAGCAAGCGATCGATGTGGCGACTGAACGGTGGTTAGAATTAGCAGAGATGGAGTCTTGAAATTATAGCGGTTCTCGTTTGGATGCATTACAGTCTGACCTCTCTCCTAAAAAGCTATGGTGTATACACAAGTCTCTCTAGACGCAATTTATGGTTTCTCGAATAGGCCAAAGAAACCTCACCCTGGTTATGCTACGCAAAACCTGTCCCTCTCCTTAGTAAGGAGAGGGATGTCCGTCAGGACTCTTTGACGTTTTTGTTTTGGGTAATTCGATGAACTTATGTGTACAGCGTAGCTCCTAAGTAACCGGGGTGAAATGAGCAACCGATGCTGTTCAATGGCATCAATTACCTTCCTGCGGAAATCGTAACTCTTCTCTGTTAGTAATTGTAGTAATGGTAGTATTTGATTGTTCTTCTTGACCACGGTATTAGCTCTCCATAAATAATACTGAATTTATGACCATCCAAATCAACATCGAACTTCCAAATGATGTTTTTTCAGCACTCCGCAGTAACCCAGAAACCTTTGTTCAAGAGATGCGTTTAGCGGCTGCTGTCAAATAATATGAAGTTGGTATGCTTTCCCAATCTAAGGCTGCTGAAATTGCCGGAGTTAGCCGTCACCAATTCCTAGAAGCACTCGATCGCTATAATGTTTCACCTTTTCAAGTAACTCCTGAAGAATTAGCCCAGGAGTTAGCGCGTGACTAGACAATGGGTTGTAAATGCTTCTCCATTGATTGTGCTGACTAAGATTAACCAAGTTCATTTGCTCTCAGAACTTTGTAGTAAGGCTTCTACAAGAGACAACTAACTATTTCTCATAAACTGCTGCGATCGCCTTAAATATTTTCTTCCTCGTCATCATGTTAGCGTCTACAAAATCTGAAGAGGGCAAATTGGGCGTTAGCACGCTAGCAAAATCAGCACATAATACATATAACTAGTAACCAACTAGCGTCCAGTAAAAATCACCTATGCCGCAAAATAACCAAACTGCCGTCGAATTCCGCGATGTTACCTTTAGCCGCAATCATCGCCCATTGGTGTCAAATCTGAATTTTGCCATCCG